>CANDCB010000051.1 GCA_947383065.1 uncultured Bacillota bacterium
AAATTATAATATACTTCTTAATAATAGTCGTGATCCTTTTAAGAACTATTTTAGTAAGTATGAAATAAGGAAAATTTTAGAACATAATATTACTTATACGTTATCATCTGATCTTTATATAAAGGATATTGAAGAAATGATTATGAAGGGAGCTATTATATCTTTAGACCGTAAGTTTGCTGAGGTAATGGCTGATGATTATAAAACTTTTGTGTTAATGGCTACAAGGCTATTAGAAGGAGATGATAAAAATGAGTAATTTATTGGAAGAATTTAATATAAACAGAACATCTTCTAAGTATGAAAGTAAAGATTATTTGATGTTTAAGGATAAAGAATTACTAGATAAATTTAGGATTAAGATTTTGGAAGATTTAAGTGATAAAGGTTTTGGGAATGAATATATAAGTAAAGAGTTAATTAATAATGAGATTGATTCTATTACATCTAATTATAGTTTAACTAATAGTGAAAGAAGTTATCTTTTTAATTTAATTGATGGAGAAACTAATGGTTTTGGACCAATTACAGAGCTTTTGAATGACGATAATGTAACGGAGATAATGGTTAATAGTCCAGAGGATATTTATATTGAAATTGATGGTGTTTTATGTAAGGATGAGAGTGTATCATTTATTAATGAGGCTCACATTATAAGAACTATTGAAAGACTTATTGAACCAGTAGGGAAATCAATAGATATAAATCATCCAATGGTCGATGCTAGATTAAATGATGGAAGTAGAATAAATGCAGTTATTCCACCATTATCATTATGTCCTATTATAACAATTCGAAAGTTTAAAAAAAATATTATGGATATTGAGCATTTAATTAGTAGTGGGACATTAACTCCTTATATGGCGAGATTTTTAAGTGCTGCTGTTAAAGCACGTTTGAATATAATTGTTTCGGGTTCAGCTGGAGCTGGAAAAACAACAATTTTAAATATTTTAAGTAATTTTATTCCAGATAGTGAAAGAGTTATTACAATAGAAGATGTTAGAGAGTTAAAACTTCTTCAAAATAATGTTGTATCTTTAGAAACAAGATCTTCAAATTATGACGGGGTTGGAGAAATAACGACTAGGTCTCTTGTAAAAAATGCTCTTAGAATGCGTCCTGATCGAATTATAATTGGTGAAGTTATGGGGAGTGAGGCATTTGATTTATTGCAAGCTATGAATACTGGTCATGATGGTTCAATAACTTCAATACATGCTAATAGTCCAATAGATGCTTTAAAAAGATTAGAAACACAAGTTTTAATGGATGGATTGGATGTTCCAATTAAAGCTATGCGTGAATATATAGATACAGCAATAGATATTGTTGTTCAAATTGAAAGAATGCGTGATGGAAGACGCAAGATTGTAGATATTTCAGAAGTTATAGATGTAAAAAATGATGAATATGTTTTGGAAAATATTTTTAAATTTACAAATGATGGTGTAAATAGCCAAGGGATTATTCAAGGTGAGTTCAAATTGCAAGAGTATGTACCAAGGGCTCTTTTGAAGATTAGAAATGCTGGTATTTTAGATTTAGACGATATGTTTAACTTTAATAAAAATGTTTCTGTAAGTAAGGAAATGCCTAAGAAGAAAAATGGTTCGGTTAAAAATAAAAAATAAGGAGGAGTAAAATGAATAAATATAATACAGTTTTACAAATTTTAGCTATTTTTACTGTAATTTTTATTATATATCTTCTTTATTGTTATGTAGTTGGTATTGTGAGAAAAAATAGACTGAAGAATTTTTCTTTAAAGTTAATTGATTATGAGGTAAGTAGTGGTTTTGTTTATTTTATAGTTTCATTTTTTAGTGTTATTTTAGAGTCAATGGTAATATTTAATAATTTAGCTAAGAGTTATGATCGATATATAATACAAGATAAAACTTTGAAAAAAGGGATGGATTTTGTTTCGTTAAAGATTATTTTGGGAATATGTTTGATAGTTTTGTATGTATTTATTACTTTTTTATATAAAGGTGAACTCAATGCTTTAATTATATTAGTTACATTTATATTAGGTTTTATTATTCCTGATTTTTATTGCTTTTATTTGGAAAGTAAAAATAAAGTGTTGGTTAATAGAGATTTATTGAAAGCTATTATCGTTATGAATAATAGTCTTAAAGCAAATCGCAGTCCTGAGCAATCTATTTGTGATGTAATTACGCGTGTTGATGGTCCTGTTAAAATTGAACTTACAAGAGTTTTAAATGATATAAGACTGGGAATAAAAATAAGTGATGCCTTTAAAAGAATGTATGATAGAACAAATATTAAAGTTGTATTAACAATTTCACAGAATTTAAGTTTGTTGGGAAAGAGTAGCTCGAATCTTGTTGATGTTTTTGATAACTTAGAAAGTGATTTATTAGAAGATGAAAAACAGGAAACAGAGATTAGTGTTATTAAAGGAACTAATAATTTGGCTTTTATTATATATATAATTTTACCTGTGATATTCTTCTTCTATCTTCTTTCTTCAAATGAAAGTTATCTTAACTTGATATTAGATGAAAGAGGTATTTTAGTGATGCTTACTATTTTAATTTTGTATATATTTTATATATTAATTTTATGGAAAGTTGTTAAAGGAGTAAGGTCAAATGATTAAAAGTATGAATAGACGTATTAAAGAAAAAATATCTCTTTTAGGCTTAAAAATGAATTATAAATATTTTATATATATGCGTTTTGTGACATGTGTAATTTTGTTTTTGTTTTTACTTTTTGGCGTTGATTATGGTTATTTAGTTTCACCTATTACAACAATAATTTATTATGTATTTATTGAATATTTTATTTTAGATTGTGGTATTAAGAGGAGAACTTATTATTTAGAACAAGATGCTTTAGAATTTTTTCCTTTGTTTCTTTTGTCTTTAAAGAGTGGACGTAATATTAAAAGAGCTATTAAAACTAGTACAGATATTGTGGATAATGAGTTAGCAAAAGAATTTAAACAAGTTTTAAGAACTATAGAGATGGGAAAGTCTTTAGATGAAGCATTAGATGATGTAAAAAAGAGGATTCCAAGTACAATTATTAATAATATTATTATTAGTCTTATGGAAGCTAATAGAATGGGAAATAGTTTAAATAAAACAATAAATATACAATTATCGTATATTAAAGAAAGACAAAAAAAAGAGAATTTATCTAAATATAAAACTGTATCTTTAAAGTTAACTTTAATTAGTATTTCTTTTGTATTTATTATAATTTTATTACTGATGGTTTTTAATTATTATTTATAATTTATTGTAATTTTTAGGGATAATTTATTTTATATATAAATAGAATAGAATAAATTATAAAAGACTTTCGTAGTCTTTTTTTTAGTTTGGTAGTATGTTATAATTTAAATAATAGGAAAGTTATTTTAAGAGTTCTTCTATAGTAAATTTGAAAGGATGAAATTAAATGAAAGAAGATTTAAAAACAATATTTTATATGGGGTTGGGGGCTATTTCTGAAATTAGTGAGAAGATGAAATCAGTAAAAGAGGATCTTTTTAATAAGGGTAAAGAGCTTTATGAAAAGGGAATTATTGCTAATGAAGAATTAAAGCATCATATTAATGAAGCTATGAAGGAAAATGTTACAGTTGTAAATGTAAATTCTGATATTTCAAAAGAGAATATATTGTCTAGTATTGAAAAATTATCGTCTAAAGAACGTGATGAGTTAATAAATGCATTAAATAAAAAGGGATGGACTGATGCAGGAAATGATAAAGGAAAAGGAAAGCAAGAATCTTAGTGGGAAGCAACGTTTATTTAATATACTTAGTATTTTAAAAAAACATGATGTTTTTAGTGGAATAGATCCTATAAAATTGAGAGAGATTTTAGAAGATTTAGGGCCAACATATATTAAAATTGGGCAAATTTTATCTAATAGACCAGATATGTTACCACAAGAATATATTGATTCTTTAAGTGAGTTAAGAAGTAATGTTAATCCAATGTCTTACCAAGAAATTTTGGAAATATTAAGAGAAGAATATGATAATAAATTATTTCAGTTATTCTTATCGATTGATCGTAATCCTTTAGGAAGTGCTTCTATAGCACAGGTTCATAAAGCAATTTTGAAAGATGGTAGTGAAGTTGTTATAAAGGTTCAACGACGTAATATTAAAGAAACAATGGTGGCAGATATAAGAGTCTTAAAAAAAGCATTAAGACTTTTACATGTTCAAAGTTTATTTAAAAATATAATATCTTTTGATGATGTTTTAGATGAATTATTAGCAACTACTTTGGAGGAAATGAATTTCTTAGTTGAAGCTTCACATATAGACGAATTTTATACGGTAAATAAAGAATTAAAGTATATTAAGGTACCTAAAGTTTATAAAAATCTTACTACTGAAAAAGTTTTAGTTATGGAATATATTGATGGAATAAATATTAATGAGTCGAAGGCTTTAATTGATTCTGGATATGATTTAGAAGAAATTGGTCATAAATTAGCTGATAATTATATTTATCAAGCGATTGATATTGGTTATTTTCATGCTGATCCTCATCCTAATAATATAATAATTTCTAATGGTAAGATTGGTTATATAGATTTTGGGATGATGGGAAGATTAAATGCTCGTAATAAAGAGTTATTAAAAAGATGTATTATAGCTATTTTTAATAATAATATTAAAGAAGTAGAACATAATTTACTTGTTATTGGGGAAGCAAAGGGTAATATTAATCATACTAAGTTGTGTCATGATTTAGAGTTAATTCTTGATAAAAATAAGTCAATGGGGATTAAAGATATTAATATAACTAAGTTTGCTAATGATTTATTAAATCTTTTGTCTTCTAATAATATAACTTTACCTAAAGATATAACGATGCTTGTAAGAGGAATAGTGGTTTTAGAAGGTACATTAGAAACTGTTTCGCCTAATATTAGTTTATTACAGGTATTTGAATCACGAGTAAAGAATGTTAGTTTAAAAACGATTTTTAATAAGGAAAATCTAGGTAAAGAATTTGGGCTTTTTCTTAATTCTTTGGGAAGTTTAAATCGTATACCAAGTGATTTACATACTTTTTTAAAGAGTATAGGTCGTGGGGAAGCAAAATTTAATATTGAAGTAACTGATTCTAATAAATTTCTGGATCGTTTTGAAAAGATGATTCATCGTATTGTCGTTTGTATATTAGATGTCGCTTTTATTTTAGGAGCCGCTTTAATGGTTTCAAATGGGATTGCGACTAGTGATCAGAGATTTTTATTTTATTTATATGTTGCTGTTGGTTTTATTTTTACAGTATGGTTATTTATAAAAATGTATTTTGATAAATTAAATAGAAAAAAATAGATAAAAGTTTAGAAGGGAGATTTATATGGCACATAATAGAAAAGTTTATTTAACTATTGCTATTACAATATTTCTTTTTTCTTTTGTTACTTTTTTAATTTATACAGTATATTGTTATGCTTATTATGATAAAAATGAGGAAGAAATATATACTACTAATTTTAATAAGCATGATTATAATTATATATATGATAATATTTATAATCCAGAAGACTTAAGTAAAGAAGATTTTAATGTATCTTTAGATTTGATGTATAATAAGAATAATTTAAGAAATATTTATTATTTATATTATAAAAATACAGATATTTATGATAATGTTGAAGACTTTATTACGACTTATTATTTTGGGGATACGATAGTTAAAAGGGATGATATTATTTTTGAAAGTTTTGGTAAAACTAATTTTTTCAAAAGGAGAAGTATAAAGTATTTTACTATAAATTTAAAAAATAATCGGGGGTATAAAACTAGTTTAGGATTAAAAAAAGATGTTACTTTAAAAATTGAAGATAATGCAATTTTGAAGTTGAATGATGATCTGTTGAGTTGTCCTGATTCTTTATGTCATATTGATAATTTATTTGGTGGAGTTTATAAAATTATTTATAAATCAAATAAGAATGAATATTTTGGACTTATATCAATTACCCAAGATAATGAGATAATTGATATAAGTACTTTAGATAATTTAGTTAAGATAAATGGTAATGATGATGAATCTTCTTCAGATAATCCTGTTATAGAAAACGCAAAGTTAAATATTGGGAAGTATACTATAAATAAATGTTTTTTAGAAAATAGTTGTGCATCAAAACCTAAAAGTTATCTTCTTTTGAATGAGGATAATACGGCTCATTTTTATACTTATATTCCTTTTGAAGTAGCTCATGATGATTATTTAGGAACATATGAAATAAAGGGGGAGTTTTTGATTTTAAAATTTGCTAGTCATACTTATCGAGTGTTTGATTATGATACTAAAGAATTTACAAATATTGATTCAGATGTTGAAGTAGAAATGCGTTTTAAAATTATAAATCCATCATTAATTAGTAATGATTCTTATCAGTTAAAGTATAGTGCATAGAGATAAATATTTTAAGCAGTTATAAAAGATATTTTTTCTAATTTAAGTAATACTTTAAAAGATTTATCTATAACATATATCGAGATAGTTCTAATTTTATAAGGATAGAATAATCAAAAATAATTTTTTAATGTAAAGTAAAATATGTTAAAAAGCAAATAAACAATCATAAAGCTAATACCTTTGTGATTACTTGGTGTCTAAAAATGTCGAATATTTTGTTTTATTTGACATTTTTTTAATATTTTCATCTATAAAAGTATAGGATTTTTGTGAAAATTAAGCTTTATTTTCTAAATAATGTATATTATAATTAAAAAAACCACCAACCACCCAAC
>CANDCB010000052.1 GCA_947383065.1 uncultured Bacillota bacterium
GTAATTTAGGTTTTTTTTTTAAGTTCAGTAGACTATGAAATCAACTTATTTTTTAATGCATGGCAGTTTTGGTAGTCCGTTTTCAAATTGGACACCATGGTTAAGAACTCAAATAGAGAGTAATGGAGGGGAAGTTTATACACCTGATATGCCAAGTGGAGTAGGTTTTCAAAATTATGATAATTGGGAAAAAATAATGAAATGTTATGTTAGTGCTAATATTATTAATGAAAATACTATTATTTTTGCCCATTCTATTGCCCCAGTTTTCATATGTAAATTTTTAGTTCAAAATAAAATTAAGGTAAAAAGATTAGTATTTGTATGTGGCTTTAATAATTACCTTGGAATTGATGAAAATTATGATACAGTTAACAAAACCATGTACTTTGATAACCTTAGTGATATCAAAAAATATTGTACTGATATAGTTTGTTTTTATTCTGATAATGACCCTTATGTTAAATATGATAGTGAATTAACTTTTGCTAATGCTATTACAAACAATCATAATATGATAAAAAATGGTGGTCATTTAAATAGTGAATCTGGCTACAATGAATTTCCTGAATTATTAAAATATTTATAGAAATTAATTATATGAATAATAATATATTAAATGAAATAAAAAATAATTTAAAAACACAATTATCATTATCTGATTATAATAAAATAAAAGATAAAACTATTCATTTAGGTATTTTTAAAGAACCTTATCTTTCTTTAATGATTAATGGCTTTAAAACTATTGAATCCCGCTTCAGCCAAAAATGTTTAATACCCTTTAAACATATTTCTAAAAAAGATATTGTAATGATAAAATCTTCTAGTGGACCTGTTATTGGTTATTTTACTATAAAAGATATCAAGTTTTTTTCCTTAAAAGAAACAAATATTAATGATATAAAATTAAAATATAATAAATATTTATGTTTAAAAGAAGAATTTTGGCAAGATAAAAAAAATAGCAATTATGCTACTCTTATTTTTGTTGATAAAATATATTTACTTAATCCTTTTAAAATATCTAAAAAGGGTATGCAAAGTTGGATTATACTTGGTACTATATCAAACTAGTACCTTTTATAATTCACCTTTTTTTATTTTCTCTGCAATTCCATAAACCATTGAAATACGAGTTGGAATAATATATTTAACTTCTAAAATATCACATAAAGCTTTTACACAAAGACGCATTCCTCTAGCACCTCTCCACCAAGCGTCATTATTAGTTCTTTTACATATACTTTCTAAAGAAGTTTCATAAAAAAACTTTCGATCTAAAATATCCATTGTTTCAACATCTAAAGAATATGGTTGTAATGAGTTTTCATAAAACTTATTACTTTCAACTGGATAATTAAGTTCTTCATAATAATAAATATAATCTCCACCTGCTAATATAAGTATATCAGCTTTGTTAACTGGAATATTAACCAATTTTTTGGTTTCTTCCACCATATAATTATAATCAGTCTTAGCTTTATCTGTTTTTAGTTCTGGAAACATATCTGTAGTATCCATTGCTCCAAAATTATTATTAGCTTTTTCAATTATTTGACCATCTTGCACTATAGATAGTTCTGTAGAACCACCGCCACCAATCATTACAGCAATTTTGCCTTTATAAGAAACATTAGATATCGCTCCATATACAGTAAATTCATTTTCCATATCTGAAGTTACAATCGTAAAATCTAATCCAGTTCTTTCTTTAAATTCTTGAAGCCAATCTTCTTTTTCATCTTCCTTTAAATTTCTAAAGATACTAGTTCCAAATACATAAGTATTTTCTTCTTTTACTGAATTAATAAAGCTAATTAAAGCATCTTTATCAGCATCAATAATTTTTTTCTCTTTTTTATAGTTATTTTTTAATGTAATTGTTTCTCTCCCTAAACTAGTAATACTATCTTTATAATAAAGATAAGCTTTTGTATTAGTGCTACCTACCTCAATGATTACAAATCTTTCCAAAATAATCCCAACTTTCTTATATATATTGTAACATAAAATAAATTTTAAATAAGCTATAAAAATATATAAAATGATTATAATAAAAAAATACATAATAAAATAAAATTATTGTTTTTGATATAATATTTTTAAGAAATTAAGAAAGAAGTTTTAAATATGAAGTTAAATGAGAAATTAAAAGAATATATCGAAAATAATATTTTTCATTATTATGCTAATAATGATTTAGGTCATGATATAAACCATATTAAATATGTTATTGATAGGAGTTTTAAGTTCGCCAAACAATGTCCAGACGTTGACTTAAATATGGTTTATACTATCGCGGCATTTCATGATGTTGCTGTTTTTATTGACCGAGATAATCATGAAAAACTATCTGCCGAGTTTTTAAGAAAAGATGAAAAAATAAAAGAATTTTTTCAAGAAGAACAAATTGCTATAATGGCTGAAGCTATAGAAGACCATCGTGCTAGTTTAGAATATCATCCTCGCAGTAAATATGGAGAAATAATCTCCTCAGCTGATCGTAATGTTAATTTAGAAGGTCCTTTAAAAAGAACTTTTACTTTTCGTATGCGTATAAAGCCAACTGCTTCTATAGACGAAATTATCGAAGAATCAAGAGACCATATTTTAAAAAAATTTGGTCAAAAAGGCTATGCTACTGAAAAAATGTATTTTGAAGATCCAGATTATCAAGAATTTCTTACTCAAATATCAATTTTAAGTCAAGATAAAGAAAGATTTAGACAAAAATATATTGAAGTAAACCATTTAGAGGATTTATTTAGTGATGATTTAAATCTTTATTTAAAAAGAAAATTTTATCTTATTAAGGATAATAATAAAGATATGTCTTTAGATCAAATTTTATATACATTATATAAAGGTCGTAATTTTGATGAGTCATTTGAAGATATCAAGAAAAAGACTCTAGCTGCAGTAGAAATTGATGAATTAAATTATTATTTAAATGGTGTTAACACTGCCTTAATAGCATATGTTGAAAAAGAAATCTTCCCTCAATATAAAGATAATGATCAAGCTCATGGAATCATTCATATTTTAGAGGTTATAAGAAGGGCTTTTGCTTTAAATGAAACCTTAAAACTCGGTTTAAATAAAGATATGATTTATGCTATCGCTGCATATCATGATTTAGGAAAATATATAAATCATGAAATTCATGAAAAAATTGCTGCTGATATATTTATTAATGATGAAAACATGAAACAATTTTTTACTGATGAAGAAAGAGTAATTATAAAAGAAGCTATAGAAGACCATCGTTCGTCTAAAAGTGACACTCCAAGAACAACTTATGGCAAATTAATATCATCAGCCGATCGTAATACAAAAATAGAAATAGTTTTTATAAGAAGTTTCTTTGTTGCCCAAGTAAGACAACCTGATTCTTTAATTGAAGACTACTTAGATTATACTTTTAAAAGACTTTCTAAAAGATATAGTGAAGAAAATCCTGAAAATATGTTTTATGAAGACGAAGCATATCATACTTTTTTAATTGATATGCGTAAATTACTTAATAATGAAGAAGAATTTAAAAAACTATATTGTAAAATAAATCATATTACTGATCGTACTAAAAAGGTTAGTGATTTTACTGGTGAAGTACAATATTTAAAACTTTATAGAAAAGAAGATTAAAATGAATGAATTAATAAAAGAATATATAGAAAAAAATATTTTTCCTAAATATGCTAAATATTATTCTCATGGAATGATTCATATAAATAATGTTATAAAAAATACCATGTTTTTAGCAGATTATTATAATTTAGATAAAGATATGTGCTATGTAATGGCATCTTATCATGACATCGGCTTACAAATTAATCGTGAAAATCACGAAAAAGAATCAGCACGTCTATTTCTTGAAGATAGTAAAATGCAACAATTTTTTAACGAGGAACAATTATTAATAATTAAAGAAGCTATAGAAGACCATCGTGGTTCAAAAAAAGAATCCCCAAGAAGTATATATGGTTGTGTTTTATCCGATTCTGATCGTGACTTCGATATAAAACTTCTTGCCAAAAGACAACTGGCAACTTCCTTAAAACATTATCCAGAATTTAAAACATTTGAAGAACATTTTGAAAATTGCTATGAATATATATGCCGAAGAATTAATAATAATGGAAATTTTAATCTCTGGACTAATAATCCAATAATGATAGAAAGAAGAAATAAGTTTCAAGAAGACTACTTAAATAAAAATTATGCCAAATCAATATATAAAAAAGAGTGGGATAAGATTTCCAAAGATGGCACAAAAGAAAAAATAATTGAGTATTATGAAGATTATTGATAGAAAGATGGAAATTATGAATAATGTAATAGAACAAATAAAAGAAAATATGCAATTAAAAAATAACACACTTGCTCCTTATGCTTGTAAAGATAACGAGGCTTATCGCTTTGAAAAAATAATTGATGATGATTTTAGAACTAGCTTTTATCGTGATGCTGACCGTATAATTTATTCTCTTTCTTATACTCGTTATATGGACAAAACCCAAGTATTTTCTTTTAACGAAAATGATAACATAAGTAAACGCATGACTCATGTGCAAATGGTTAGTAAAGTTGCCAGAACAATTGGTAGAGCTCTTAAATTAAATGAAGATTTAATTGAAGCCGCCGCTTTAGGCCACGATTTAGGACATGTTCCATTTGGCCATGCTGGTGAAAGAATTTTAAATGAACTTAGTTTAGAACATAATGAAGGCTATTTTAACCATAATATCCAAAGCGTTAGAACTTTAATGGTTTTAGAAAATAATGGTATTGGTAGTAATATAACCTTACAAGTTCTTGATGCTATTATGTGCCATAATGGTGAGTTAGAACTTCAAGAATATCGTCCTCGTCCTAAAACAAAAGAAGATTTTTTAAACGAATATAATTCTTCTTATAGTGATTCCTTAATTATAAAAAAATTTATTCCTATGACTCTTGAAGGATGCGTTGTAAGGATTTCTGATATAATTGCTTATATTGGTCGCGATATTGAAGATGCTATTAGAATGGGAACAATTAAAGAATGTGAAATCCCAAAAGAAATATCTAAAGTCTTAGGAGTAACTAATCGTGAAATAATTAATACTATAAATGTTGATTTAATTACTAATAGTTTAGGTAAAGACTATTTATGCATGAGTGATGAAATATTTCAAGCAATAAAAAAATTAAAACAATTCAACTATGAAAACATCTATTCCAAAGCTAATAGTGAAGAAAATTTAAAACTATATGAAAATATATTCAGAAAAGTATTTGATAACTGTTTAAATGATTTAAAAACTAATAATCAAAAAGGTCATATCTTTACCATATTTTTAAATGATATGAGTGAAAAATATTTAAACAATACAAGTGACGAAAGAAAAGTCATAGACTATATTGCAGGTATGACTGATGATTTTATTTTAAAAGAATATAATAATATTATAGAAAAATAAATATGTTGATTTTATACCTTTTAAATAATATAATTTAAATAGGATTATAGTGAGGTGTACTTATGAAAAATGATAATAAATTAATTGTTATAAAAAATAAAGTAACAAAAAATTTAAATGATGGAACAAAATTAATTGTTAGCAATATTACTTCTTTTAGTAATAAAAATATTGGCCCAATAAAAGGTTTATATATTATATTAGCAGTATGCGCAATTATCATATTATTCTTAGGCTTTAATTTATTTAAAAAAGATGGTATTGATTATCCAATTGTATATAATACTGCTGAAGGAGACCTTTATTTAATGGAATCTAAAGCCAAAAAAGAAGAAGACGCTATCAAACTTGCCCGTAATGAAATAACTACCAATGTTGAATACGCTAATACTAAAGAAAGATATATTTTATTTCAAAAAGAACAAAAGTTATATTTATATGATGCTAAAGATAAAGACCAAACAACTAAAATTATGGATAATATAAGTGAATTTAGTTTTTCTTTAGATGATAAATTTATAATAGGTTTAGACAAAGAAAAAAATTTAAAAATTTATAATTATAAAGAAACACAAGAAATAGAAAATGATGTTTCTAGAATCTATTTAACTTCTAAAAATAAAATTATTTATGAAAAAGAAAACAAACTTTATGTTAGAAGTATTAATCCTAAAAAAGATGACCGTCGAAAAATAACTGAAGAATTTAGTAATTCCCTAACATTTAGTGAAGATGAAAGTAAAATTATCTACATTAATAAAAATAGTGAACTGTATTCATATGACATAAAAAAAGATAAAAATACACGTATAGCAGAGAATGTTTACGCATATTATTGTGATAGTGGATCATGTAATAATTTAATTTATATTGAAACATCAGATACTAAGACAATTTATTATTATGATGGCAAAAAAAATACTAAAATAGCTAGTGATATATATATGGTCCATGCAGCTAATGTTGATGAAAAACAAGTCGTATATTCAGTTCATGAAAATAAAAATTACAAACTATATTATCAAGTAGTATCAAAAGACGCAGCTCTTATTGAAGATGATTTATCAAGTATTAGAAGTGTTAGAATCCATGATAACAAAGATATTTACTACATAACTGGTAAAAATGAGGTT
>CANDCB010000053.1 GCA_947383065.1 uncultured Bacillota bacterium
ATTTGTAAATACATTATTTTATGGTTTTTGTTTTATGAAAAGTGGAGAGCAAACATCTTTATTTACTCAGCAAGTTAAAGAAGAATTTGAACTATTTAAAGATAATTATAATTATATGGACTATACATATGAGTTAAATAATAATTTTCCATATATTTTAGAAGTCCCAAGTATGGAGAATCGCCTTCATATAATAAAAAAAGAAACTTATGATTTTTATTCAAATTTAGGTTATAACAAAATGGATAGTTTTATGTATAGTAAAGGTGGAACTATTTTTACCAATTTATTAATGAATAACAAATATATTTTTTCTCATAATCCTTTAAATGAAGATTTATATAAATTGATTGATAAAAAAGATAATTTGTATTATTATGAATCAAAATATAATTTAAATTATTTAATTCCTTATAATGGAAAGGTATATAATAAAGATACTGGTGATTTTTTTGAAAATCAAAATAGTGTATATAGAGAGTTATTTGATTATGATAAAGATATTCTTAATATAGAAAAAAAAGCAGAAAAATATAAGTTAAAGAAAGATCGAATTTATTATTTATATGTTGAATGTGATGATAGCTATTATTGTAATCATATTAATGATATAGATAAAGTTATTATTGAACAAAATACTATTTTAGGTGAAGGTTATAATCATTATATTGAATTTTATGTAAATGAAGATATAGATGTTTCTTTTGATAATGATACTTTAAGTAATTTAAGGTTAGCGTATATTGATATAAAGGAATTTAAGGATTTTTATGAAAGATTTTCTAAGGAAAGTGTTGAAGTAAATGTTGAAAAAAATAAAAAGATTTTTCAATATGAATCGTTAAAGAATACAGAAGTTTTAATACCTATTATTTATGATGATGCTTTTTTAGTAAAAGTAAATGGAAATATAATAGATTATAAAATGAATATTTATAATATGTTATCTATACCATTAAAAAAAGGTTATAATAAAATTGAAATTATATATAGAGTAAAATATTTAAAAGAAGGAATAATAATATCTATAGTAACTTTTATTTTATTTATTTTGGTATATTTTACAAATAAAAGGTTTCATTATTTAGATAAAGAGTTTGTTTTAATTCCATTATTTATTTTAAGTTTATTAATAGGTGTTTTGTTTATTTTAAAAGTATATATTTTGTCAATTTTTTAATATTAAATTTAAGATAATAAAGGATTAACAGCAATTTTACATAAATTATAATTTATGTTGCATTATATTTTTTGATGATTTATAATTATAGTATAAATAAAAATAGAGAGAGGAAGATTTATAGATGAAAGAGGCAACAGGAGAATTAAATATGACTGTTATTACAGTAGTAGCAATTGCAGCTGTAGGATTATTGTTTACAGTATTTGTATGGCCAAATATTCAAGCAAATTTAGCTTTAAGTACAGCATGCTCTCAGGTTGATAATAAAGGAAATTATGAAACGAAGGATCCTGATATAAAAGCTGGAGACGATGGTTATATTACTTGTACTTCATTTGATTGTACAGCTAACTATGGTGGAAAGTCTTTCCAAAAAAATTGTAAATAATCTAGTAAATAAGAATTTTAAGAAAACAGGTGATATTATATGAAACAAGCTACAGGAGATTTGAATACTACTGTTATTGTTCTTGCAGCCGTTGCAATGCTATCGGCTGTTTTCTTTATGGTTATATGGCCAAGTGTTCGTCAAGGTATGAAAGAAGATGCAAATTGTTCAAATGCGGTTTGTGATGTTGGTTATAATCAAAATGGAATGGCAAATTGCTATAATCCACAAGACTCGTCTAAAAATGTTTTTGAATGTCCTTTTAGAGGGTAGGTGAAGTTATGAAAGAAGCTATAGGTGGAACTTGGATTTATGGAATAGTTTTAGTATTTATAGTTGTTTTTACGACTTTTGTTAGTGTTTCAACTAATTATGCAAGAGCTTTTAGAATAAAAGATGAATTGATTTTAAATATTGAACATTATAAGGGAATAAATCAAAAAACTATTGAATCAATAAATGAATATTTAACAGGTATAGGTTATTCTGCCACTGGGGATTGTCCAGATGATGGCAAAAAATGGTTTGCTTTTTCATCATCTTCAACTGTTGGGACATCTTCTTATGGATCAAATGTAAATTATTGTTTAACAAAGTATACGGTTATTGAAAGAAGTGATTCGACACTTTCATCTGGGAAAAAATTACCAACTAATGGCCCAATAGGACATCCTGAAAGTGCTTATTATGGCATTGCAGTTTTTTTTAGACTAGATTGGCCAATTTTTAGGCAATTTTTTAGAATTACTATAACTGGTGAGAGTTCAGTAATTCAGATGCCTAAAGATGATTATAAATATACCAAATAGTAAGTAGGTGAAATAATGAAACAAAGTATATCAAGTGTTTGGCTATTAGGTTTAATTATAGTTTTTATTCTTATTTTTGCTTGTTATATTACTATTACTATTAATTATTCAGCGTCTTTTAAATTAAAAAATGAAGTATTAAATATTATTCAAAAGCATCATGGTTTAACTAGTGATGAAAGAGAAAAAGATATAAAATCAGTAGTTACAGGTGGTAATGTAAAAGGTAATGTTTCGGCTTTTAAAACAATAAATTTATATTTAAGAGGAAATGCTTATACTGCTGAAGGTTATTGCCCTGATGATGGAAAAATTTGGTACGGTGTTTCTAATATTTATGATGGAGATAATGCCAGAAATGCTAAAATAGAAAAAGCTGCAAATAATAAGAAATATTATTACTGTGTTGCAAAATATGATGCAGATGCGAATAAATCTAAATTTCAAAGTATCTATTATAAAGTGAGATTATTTTATAAGTTTGAGGTCCCTGTATTATCAGAATTTTTTTCAATAAAAGTTGAAGGGATGACTGATGAAATTTATGATCCAGTTGCTGATGGTCTTGAAGGTTCTAGTGATAAATTTTTTACTAAAGAATAATTTGTGAAAGGAGAATTTTAATTATGAATGTTATAGTTTCTAATAAATATTCAGCAATGTTATCAAGTTTAAGTACTAAAATAGACTTGATAAAAACTATTGATGGTGAATTTCAAGTAGATGATTTAATAGCACAATTTGATAATTTCTTTTTTAATAAAATGATTTTGGATATAACTGCAATTTCTGGTTATCAAGATATATCACAAATTCAAAGATTATCATTTGGAATGGATATGTCAAAAGTTATATTATTATTAGATGATTCTCAAATTGTAAATTCTCCACAGTATTTATCTGAACTGGTTTCAATGGGAATTTATAATTTTACGAGAAATATAGACGCTATTTCTTATTTAATTGATAATCCTAATTCATATAAAGATGTTGCACAATTTCATATGTTGGGATCTAGTGGTCCTATGCCTGAACAACAAGTTCAAAATAATAATAAAGGTTTGTTTGGCTTTAATTCTAATATTAATAGTGAAAAGACTTTTATTAACCAAAATGTTGGAATGCCTTCAATAGGTGGAACAAGAGTAATTGGTATTAAAGATTTGACGGATCATGCAGGAGCAACGACGCTTCTTTATATGATGAAAAAACAATTGTCAGAACATTATAATGTATTGGGATTAGAACTTGATAAAAATGATTTTCTATATTTTAATGATCCAGATTTAAAAAGTGTTAGTAGTAGAGAATTAAAGACAATTCTTGATAATCCAATTAATAACTATAATGTTATTTTGATTGATATAAATAGTAGTGCTGAAGAAGCTAATTGTACAGAAATGCTTTATTTAATTGAACCTTCTACTTTAATGTTAAATAAAATGATTAGAAGGGATAGAAATATTTTAGATAAAATGCGTGGAATGAAAATTATATTAAATAAGAGTTTGTTAGATCAGTCTGATATTAGAGATTTTGAAGGTGAAGCAAGATGTAACATATTTCATAATATTCCACCACTTGATGATAAAAAAGATAAGCATCGTGTATTAGATGAATTATTAAATAAACTTGGTTTTGATAAGAATAGACCAGCTGGTGAGACTGGAAGAACTACTAAATTGTTTGGAATAATTAAGGAATGATTAATAAACCTTGTTTTAAGAAAAACAAGGTTTTTGTGTGATTAATTATTGATGTTAGTGTTGAAGAATAAAGGCTTGACATGTTATAATCAATAAGAATAGAGGTTAATATTATGAATAGAAAAGAACTTATTATAAAATATATTAGAGAAAAATTAGACTCTTTGCAAGAATTGGGTAAAGTTTATAGCGAGGAAAAAATTAATTTATTAGCTGAAAATTTGGCAGCTACAAATAAAACCTTAACAGAAGTCAGTGCTTTAATAGATAATAAGTTCTCAAGTCAAATAAGAAAGATTAGACATAATAATCAATTAGCTTCATTAAAAGAATACTATTTATCTAGTATAGATAAATTGAAAAAAGGAAATAATTGTTATTTATTATCATATGATCAAGGTGTTAAAGTATTAGAGCAAGCTTATGTTAAGGAAATTGAAGAAATTAATCCTTTTTTGAAGTTAGTTAATGTTAATAATAGAGTTAAAGGTTATAAAAAGGATAATAGTGTTGATAATGATTATGAATTAATAATGAGTGATATTGCTTTTTTACTTAATATTCCTTTTGCAAGAACTTATCGTGTTTTTGATGATAAAATGGAACCACAAGGAATTATTAATCTTTCTTTTGTAGAAAGCGATGAAAAGTTTTTAAATCTTGAAGATGTTTTAAAATTTGTTAAGGAAGAATCTCCAAAATTTACTTTAGTACAAGAATTAGTAAATTATCATGATAAAAATATTAAGCATGGTTTAAAAGTTATTAAAGAATTAGATGATTATAAGAAAAATTTTGAATATATTTTTAAATTATTTGAGGCTTTGCCTGATGTGACTGATTCAAATATTAAAGAGTTAAAAGCAGATTATTTAAGGATGAAGATATTTGAATTATTAACAAATAGTTTGAATAATAATTTGAATAATTTTGGTTTGATGGTTAATAAAGACAGTCTTAAATATACATATCGTTTATCGCCTTCTTATAATAAAGTTTCTTTGCCTTCAATTGGGGAAGAAAATACAATATGTAATTTCTTTATAGTTAATAAAAAAGAATTATTAAATACGATAATTAACTCTTATTATGATGATGTAAAAGGGTTATTAAATTTAATTTTTGAAAATAAAGATTCTTTGTTTTCTTTAATTGATCAAGTTATAAAAGAACATTTAGAATATTCGCATTATAATAAGTATCATGATATTGTGATGGCTAATATTAATTTAATTGTTCAACTAGTTTCACAAAAAAGATTGAGTCTTGGTATATCAGATGGTCAAATGGAAGAAATGTGTATGGAAAATGATTTATATCATGCAAGAATAGCACCATTTTTAAATAATTATGTTGGAGACATGTATGAAGAAGAACGAGGAAGTACTATTATACTAGGAATAGTAACGGTAGTATTATTTATTACAATAGGAATAATTTTATTAACTATTTATGCGGTAAGTAAAATGCAGATGTAAGATATCTTAGTTATTGACTAAGATATTTTTAAATATTAGATGACTTTTATTGATTAATTGTTTAAATTAATTTATAATGAAAAGTATAAGGGTATGATGATGTTAGATAGGGGTGTTTGGTATAATCAAGCATTGTTTCTACTTGATAAAAATATTCTTATAAAAAATAATTATGGAGGTGGATTATGGGTGCATTAAGAATGGATAGTGCTGAACTAAATAATTTAGGTAATAACATTATTTCAAATGCAAATAGTTTTGATACTTTAATATCAAGTTTCAAAAATGCTTATGAAGCAATTACTGCAGCTGGAACTTGGGATGGTGAAGATTCAAACAAATTTAATGAAGCAGCAGCTAAATTTAGAGCAGATCTTGAAAGAGCTTCTAATATTGTAAGAGAAGTAGGTACAGATTTAGTTAGAACTGCAAGTGATTATGATGAAACTCAATCTGGTGTATCATCAAATATTGGATCAATGTTATAAGAAAAATTAAAAGGAGATGTGAATTTATGAACGTATTTGACTATGCGGCATTTAATGAACAATATAATATCTTAAATAATATTATTGGTGGTGGAGAAAGTGATCCTTCTACTATTAATGGTGTTATTGCAAATAGTAATCGTGCTATAGCAGATGGTTTAGAATATGCTGCTAATAGTTCTTGGGCAAGTTCTAAATTAAATGAATGGAATGAATTAATGCCTAGTTTAAATGCTCAATTAGCTAATTTAGCTACTTTATTACAACAAGCTAAAGCAGCAGCTGATGCATATAATCAATTTGAACAATCTCATACTGGTATTAATGCTTAGTATGAATAATGTACTATTAAATTAGTACATTGTAAGTTGCTAATAATTTAGCGATTTACAATGTATTATTTTAGGAAAGATGGTGAGTATATGGCTAATTGGGATTTTACAGTTGATAGTGATATACAAAGAGAGTTAGCTGATAACTTAGAGAATAAAGCTAATAATTATGAAGAACGTGTTCATGATATGTATTCTCAAATTAAT
>CANDCB010000054.1 GCA_947383065.1 uncultured Bacillota bacterium
GATTTTTCTAGAGGCAGCGTATAAATATCAAGAAAAGGATTATTTGTATAGTAATAAAGATTTAGAAAAATATTTTGAAGGAAATAGTCAAGAATTTATTGTAAAAGAGATAGATAATTTAGAAAGTGAAGAAATAAAGAAGGAACATTTTCATAAAGATTTTAATGAATTAATTGATAAAGAAGTGAAGAATAATATAGAGTTTGGTCTAATGATGCATGAAGCTCTTGAATATATAGATTTTAAAAATCCAGATTTAAGTTGTATAGAAAATGAATTTATAAAAAATAAAGTTGATCAATTTTTAAATAATGATTTATTAAAAGATATAGATAAAGCAAAAGTATATAAAGAATATGAATTTATTTATAATAATCAAAGTAGTGAATATCATGGTATAATAGATTTAATGTTAGAGTATGATGATAGAATAATAATTATTGATTATAAACTTAGTGATATAGCTTTAGATAAATATTTAGATCAGTTAAAAGGCTATAGAACTTATATTGAAAGATTAAGTAGTAAACAGGTGGATATTTATTTGTATTCAATTTTAAAAGGAAATTTAAAAAAAGTATTATAGTTAAGTTTAAGTAAGGAGGTAAGGTATGGTTGTTAGAAATTTTAAAAATAAAAAGTCTAAAATTTCTTTAATTATTAGATCATTAATTGAAATGATAAGATCACCTAAAGCAGAATTTCTAAATAATCCATATTTTTATCATTCTTATGAGAAAAAAGTATTTTTAATTTATTTATATTTATTTAAATTGTTTATAAATGATATTACTTTTTTGGAAAGTAAATATATGTTATTTAAAGAAAAATTTAAAACTAATAAAGAAATTGACATAAAAAGAGTTACTAATATTTTATGTGATGACGTTATTGATTTATTGCGAAAGATAAAAGTAAAAAAAGTTTTATGTGAGTTTGATTATGATGAAGTACTAAATGAGATTATTTTTGAAGATGGAAGTTATGTTGATGCTAATTGGTTTTTAACTTTTATGTCTTTACTTTTGGATAATGTTAAGGATAGTGGAGCAAAAGAAATAAATATATGCTATACAATTCCTAATAAAGATATAATAAAAGTTACTGATAAAAATGATAAAGAAAAGTTTTTAGAAGAATTTATTTATTATAGTATAAATATTAGAAAGATAGATAAGTCTGTAGGGGTTAGAGAAAATAATATTTTAGTTGTTAAGAATGCGGCTATAAATTATTTAAAGCATTTAAAACAGTATAAACATGGATTAGAAGGAGAAGAATCTTATAAAATTTTTTATAATTTACTTTTAAACGAGTGTAAAAAATATGGTTTTGAGTGTTATGAAAAGACAACTAACTTACGTCAAGTTGATGAAAATCTTTTATGTAAAATAGATGAATATTTGGATGATGAGTTTTACAGTTATGGACTTAGTAGACAAGTTCATATTATAGAAAATTTAGTTTGGCAATCTAGTAATGATATAACTTTAGTTGAATATATGGGGAAATCAATTGATATGTTAGTAGATTTCTTAGATATTTTATATTTGAATAGGAAAGTTAGTTATTGTCTTTTAAAGGAGAAGTACCATCTTCTTGATTTACGATTGTTGTTAGTTTTAATTACGAGTCAGTTTTTAATTACTTATTATAATAATGTAGATGATATTGATTATAGTTTACTTAATTTAGCTAATGTTAAGCCAAAGTATATGAATAGAATATGTCGATTTCAAGAGCAGGAGCTTAAAGGGCGTTTAAGAAGTTTAAATATTGAATTAGTGGCATCTAAGAAGGATTTAGAAATGTTTAAAAAGGAGCGAGAGCGACTTAATAAAAATATATTAGGAGAAGAAAAATATAAAAAAGAATTGGAAGATTGTGTTAGTAATATTAATAGGGTGAGTATAGTTATTGCTAGAATTAATTCTAAAATAGCTTCAATATTAAAAGAATATGAGGATTTAAAAAAAGAACAAAGTAAAAAATATCGAAATGTAGATTTATATAATTATAATCATTCAATAATTAGGCATATATGTAATTCTATTTTGGGCTGTAATTTTTATTTAAAAACAAATAATTTGCAAGCAGTAGTTAGTAATATTATAATATTTGAAGATTATGAAAGAACAGATAATTCATTTTATTTAGAAATTTCTTTTAAGGATTTACTTAAAATAAGCAATCAATTTATGTTAAAAGGAATTATGGATCAGAATGATTTACCAAAATTGGCATGAGGATAGATGATGAAAAAGTTAGTTTTGTTATTGGTTAATATTATTTTACCAATTGTTTGTTTTCTTATTTTATTATTTAGTAAGTTAAGTGATAATATGTTTTATTTGATTATGGCTACAGTATTAGTGGGGTGGATAATACCTTATTTCAGTTTAATTATAACGGGATTAGAATTTATTGGAATGAAGCATTCTAAAATGGCTTTGTGGTTTAATATATTGAGCTTTTTAATAAATATTATTAATATTATTTTTACAATAAGACTGTTAGATAAAAGAATGATAATATTATTAGTGGAGTATATTTTGATGATGTTTGTACAAATTATAAATATTATATATTTATGGATGTATATAAAGAAAAATCCTTATGGAAATATTTATGAATAATAAAAAAGTTATATGGTGATGAGATGAAAAATGCTGAATTAAAGTTTACTGAACAAAAGAAGCTTACGTTAACTAAAAGAAATTATTTTATTATTGTGATACCGATTATATTAATTTTAATATTAGTAATGGTAATTGCTTATTATGTTTTTATTTATAATAATGATTCAAATAAATTAAAAAGATATTTAGATAATTTAGGGTATAATTGTAATAAAGAGGTCTGTTCTTTGGAAAAGAAAGATGGTTTTTATACAGTTTTTTATGAAAATAAAGTATTAATGGTAGATAAACCTGATTTTCAGATTAGACTAGGTAGTGGGGTTCCAGTTTTGGAAGAACGTAAAGATGGAAATATTTGTACTTTTATGAAAAATGATTATCAAAAATTTGATTATGTTGATGAGTCATTTGTTATGAATAATAAGTGTAAAGATTATATTGATGATGTTAATAAAGCAATTGATGTTTTTAAAGACATTTTAGAAAACTCAAAAGTGTTAAATTGAAAAAATGAATTTTGGTAAATAAAAAATCTTTCTATTGGTAAAAAAACAGAAAAATTTTTTATTAGTTATTTATTAGTTCACAGTTTTTAAGTTTATAAGTATCGGCTATTTGACATTTGATATTAACAAATTGGTTACCTGTAAAGTTAAATTCGTTTTTCCAAGATAAAGTAAAATAAGTGCTAATAGATGAATCTTTTTTGTAGGATTCTTTGGAATCAAATAGTTTATATTTATCTTGATCAGTTATCATATAACCGCTTATTAAAAAATAATTTTTTTTAAGTTTATCAATGGTATTTATAAATTCATCAAGGTTTATTTCAGTAATATTTTGATAATTTATTTCTTCGTTACTGATTTTGGATAGAGTTATATCATAGGTATTTAAGTTTAAAGTTCCGACAAAATATAATAAGTCACCTTTTTTATAGTGCCATTTTTCAGTGTCTATTGTTCCTGTTATTGTTAAATTATTATCATTAAGTGAGTTGAAAATTATGATAGCTTTAGAATCTTGTATCTTTATGTTTTTTACATATCCTTTTGAATAATACCAAGTATTGCTTTTTCTTCTAGTATAAGTTAGAAGATAGCTTTGGGTAATTTTGATGTCTTCTCCAAGTTTTTTTTCAATACTTGGAATATTATTTGCATCACTGACGTCTAAGGTAGGAGAATTTTCTTCTTTTAGATTATTTTGTTTAATTATTATTTTATTCCATATTAAGACAGATAAAAGCATTATAATTAAAAGAAATATGGAAACAATAAGAGCTTGGTAGTTTTTAGTTATTTTCATATTAAATAAGAATCCTTTCGTTTTGTAAGTTAAAAATATTTTGGTTTTTACTTCTTATTTATATTATAAATAATTAGTGTGGTTAAAACAATAGGATAATTACAGATATTTATTTTTGGTTGGGATTAAGCTTAGTTTTGTTTTTTGACTAGTAAAATATGGTAATTTATTGTAAAATAAGATAGTGATTTTAAAAGGTGATATTTATGAAAGATAATTTGAATAAAGAAGAATTGTATAATTTAATAATAGATTATGTTGAAAATAATCCTGGATTTATGAAGTATAATAAAATGCATGTTGAGGAGCTTGATGATAACTATGCTAAGATGTCAATAGAATTAGATGAAAATTCATTGAATCCTAGCGGAATCGCACATGGGGGATTATTATTTGGTTTAGCTGATTCAACAATGGGAATGGCTGCAAGAACTAATGGCAAAAATGTTGTAACGATAAATTCACAAATAGACTATTTAAGAGCTGGTAAAGGTAAAAAAATAATTGCAATAGCTAAACCTTTAAAAGTTGGTAAGACAACAGCGATTTATAGATGTGAAATGTATACTGATGAAGAAAAGTTGTGTGCAACAGTTACAGGTACATATTATTTTTTAGATCGAGATACGTATTAATTATTTTAAGGTGAAGATATGGGGATAATAAGAAGATTAACAATATATACAGACAAAATTAAGAAGAAGATGAAAATATTAAGTTATTCTGATTTACATTTGGTGGTAAATAAAAGAGGAAATATAGATGAAATTTTGAGGGTTGAACGTTTAAGTCCAGAAAATTATGATTGTATAGTAATGCCGGGAGATATTGTTCATTATGCAAGTACTTATGAAAGTAAAGAAAATTTTGATAAGGTAGCAAAAGATTTGAAAAGAATAACTGGAAGTACACCAGTTTTTTATGTTTTGGGTAATCATGATCAGAAGAATTGGTATTTTTGTAGTAAAGGTAAAGATGGTAAATTAAATGCTGGTATTAGAGATGCCTTAGAAAAATTAGATAGCTTAGGTAATTTTACTTGGCTTTCAAATGGTAAAGTATTTAAGTATGGTGAAATAGAGTTAAAAGGAATAAATAATAGTCCATATTATTATAAAGATCATAAAGAAACTAGTTTAAAATTTTTAAGGGAATATACTAGAATTAGGAGTGGGGCTTCTTTTGCTTTAGATTGTGTTAGTTTATTGGTTGTACATGACCCTAAGTCCATATATCGTTTGAGTAAGGAAGCGGGGACTTGTATAGAACCAATGACAGATTTAGTAATTTCAGGTCATATGCATAGTGCAATAACACCTAATTGTTTACAGAATTATTTAAGTGGTCGAGGTTTAATTGCTCCTGACAAAAGGTTATTTCCCGAATTTGCTTATGGTGTTAAGGAAATTGATGGAACAAAATTTTTAATTAATGGTGCAGTTAATGCTTTTATCAAAGATGAATTTATAAATAGGCTTATTGGTTTTAGTTGTACAGAAATTGTAATAAAACCGAAAGTTTTGCAAAAACGTATGGATTATACTTATAGATAGTCGATGTAAAATTGTGTTAAAATAAAAAAAATATTAATTATTATATGATATCATTATATTAGAGGTGCATAAATGAAGAATATATTGTATGTTGTTATACCTTGTTATAATGAAGAAAAAGTACTTTTGGAAACGACTAAAAGATTAAAAAGTAAATTGGAAACGCTCATTAAAGAAGAAAAAATATCAAAAAAAAGTATGGTTATGTATGTTAATGATGGTTCTAAAGATAAAACTTGGGATTTGATATTAGATATATCTAGGGAAGATAAATTGTTTACAGGTATTTCTTTATCTAGAAATAGAGGACATCAAAATGCTTTAGTAGCAGGGTTGATGGTTGCTAGTGATTATGCTGATATGGTAATTAGTATGGACGCTGATTTACAGGATGATATTAATGCTATTGATGAAATGGTAGATAAGTTTAATGAAGGCTATGACATTGTTTATGGTGTAAGAAATACAAGAAAAAAGGATACTTTTTTTAAGAGATTTACAGCTCAAGGATTTTATAAGTTTATGAGTTTGATGGGTGTTGATATTGTTTATAATCATGCAGATTATCGTTTGACAAGTAAGAGAGTTTTAGAAAATTTTAAGGATTATAAAGAAGTTAATCTATTTTTAAGAGGAATTTTTCCTTTAATAGGATATAAGTCAGCTAGTGTTTATTATGAAAGAAGTGAACGTTTTGCGGGCGAATCGAAGTATCCACTAAAGAAAATGTTATCTTTTGCGTGGGATGGAATTACTTCTTTTAGTGTTAAACCATTACGTTTTATATGTTTTATGGGATTTATTGTATTATTGGTAAGTATAATTATTATGGTATATTCTTTGATTCAAAAGATATGCGGTAATGTTGTAGAGGGGTGGACTTTTCTAGCAATATCGATTTGGTTTATAGGTGGATTACAAATGATTTCAATTGGTATTATTGGGGAATATGTTGGAAAAGTTTATAACGAAACAAAAGCAAGACCTAGGTATATAATTGAGCATAACTTGTTGGAGAAAGAAAATGAAAAAAGTTGTTAAATG
>CANDCB010000055.1 GCA_947383065.1 uncultured Bacillota bacterium
TATAACTTTATTTATTTATAAAAAGATATTAATGTATAAAATTATTAAAAATATATGATAATTTTAAAAACTTAGTTTATTACAAGTTTGATAAGAAAATATTCCTCTTAAATCTTATGACTATCTAGAACTGCTTTTTGGTACTTTCTTTCTTCTAGATACATTCTTATGTTATAACTTATTAAACTTAAAAATTTTCTATTATCTTTCAAATATATATATTCATCAGCATCTAATTCATTATTTTCTTTAATTATACTTTTAAATTTCATCTTCTTTAAGACTTCAGCTAATTTTTCTAAAAATTCTATCTCTTGTTTACTATAATAAGATTGTTGGTTAACATGAATTTTAAAATCACTTGATCTTTGAAAAACTAAATTAATTAAATCGTCAAAACTATGAGTATGGAAATGGCTTCTATTATTTTTGCCTTTTGTTCCACCAAACTGATAATATAAACTTATATTATAGACTTCGTCTAAGGATCTATAAATTGATTCATAAGCTAAGCCAGCTACGACATAATAATCGTGTTTGAAAATATTAGAGTATATTTTTTTTGGTTTAGTTACTCCTTTATATTTAGAAAATATTTCTTTATTAAACTTATATAGTTTATAATTTAATAAATCTTTTAAAGTAAAATTTTCTAAAAAACTCTGTTTATTCTCTATTTTTAATTTTTCACCAATTAATTTTTTTTGTAATTCTAAAATATAGTTATATTCTTGATCACTATATTCTGCTTTATATTCAATTGGTATATTAAAAGTCTTTTTATTTTTTAGAAGATAATCTATAACGTCACTTAAATTATGGACTTCATAAGATTTATCATTAATTTTAAAGTGATAAGTTAGATATACGCCGATAAAATCCATGAATAAATCATTTAAATTATCATATTCTTTATCTTTATATATATAATATGAATAATTGCTTTTCTTATCATAATGTAAATATGGAACAGTGATTCCTCTATATTTTATTTTCATTATATCACTTCTTTTCATGATTTATTTTTAGCTATTTTTAAATAGCTGGTGTTCCAATTGGGGTATTTTCAAAAGCTTGGTAATACAATAAACAAATTACTCCAACTACGACTAAAATACTTCCAACTAATCTTATTAAATACAAATTAGTGTCATGGTTATTTTCTTGGGCATTTTTAAAATAATTATAATTACGATAAACAAAATAAATATATATTAAAAGAGATATTACGATAGTTATTATAAATATATTCTTAGCCTTTTTTTCCGCCATATAATCTTTATTTATAAAGAATAATTCTTGAATATTATCTCCATAAATATTTAAGGCACTTAAGAAAATAAATATTCCCCATAATATTTTTTCAAATTCTAATTCTTTTATTTTAGATATTGCATTATTCATAGCAAATTATATGAATATTTTTTTTAGGTAGAATTATTTATCGTTAATAACCCCATTAATTAAATTTAAATCTGAAGGAATGATTGTCTTGATATCGGCTTTTTTGAAAATAGCTAAAGGAATTATAGCACCACTTCTTGCCCCATCCATCCATTTAGGATTACCTGGCATTAACTCGTATAGCTCGTCCATAGTAATTTCATAAAAAACTTTTTCTGTTCCTTTTATGTAGTCTTCTAGTGATAGCATATATTTATGAATACCATCATTAAATAATGTATTTTCTACTAAATTAAAGTCAGTTAGTAATTCAAATCTTTCTTCCCCACCAGTAAAGATTGCACAATCATAATCTTTATCAAAATTGATATCTTTTAATTTTTCTAAGACAAAATCAGTCATTTCTTCAACTGTATTGCTACTTAATTTATCATTAACTTTATCAAAATTATTTAATAAATCAGCCACACCAACAGTTAAATTTTGAGTATCGGTTATTTTACTACCAATGAATGTTACTAATTCAGTAGTTTTACCACCCATATTAATTATTAAAACTTTTTTATTATTGTAATCATTTTGTAAAGCTTTAGCCAAATAATAGTTCTCTATTCCATGTGATATTATATTAAAATGTAAATCAAATTCATCATTAAATAGTTTAATTAATTCAACTTTTTTATCATAATTTAAGTTTCTAAAAATTCCAGTTACAAAAATATAGGTATTTTCATACTTCATATCATATTTGCTTTTTAGAGCTTTAAAATAATCACAAAGCTCATTTAAATTTTCTTGGCTAATACCTTTTTCACTATCAAAATTATTTTTAAAATAGATTGAGTATTCTTCTAATAAATGTAAATGACTTTCGTAGCTATAAACTTTAATTGTTGATGACCCTAAATCAATATAGTAATATTTCATAATTTTCTCCTTTTACTTATATTAATTTTATCATAAAAGTTTTAGAAAAAAAACTCAAGTTTAATCGGAGTACTTGAGTTTTATATTTAGTTAATAATTTCTTTAATACTAGTTATATCATCCATTGGGATACTATATTCTTTTCTATTAACCATATCTTTAATTTTAAACATTTGATTTTTTATTTCGTCTTCACCTAAAATAATAACATAAGGTATATTTTCTTTATTACAATAGTCTAAAGCTTTTTTTACTTTACGAGAAGTCATTTCAATATCAACATTAATTCCTAATTTTCTTATATCATTTGCTAGTTTTAGTGAAGCACTATATGTGTCCATTGGAATAATATATAATTTAACTCCTGAATTATTACCTAAATCTTCTTTTGTTTTTAATAATTCAAAAATAGAAGTTAAACCAAAACTAATTCCAACTGCAGGATAAATTTCGCCATCATCAATGAAATCGGTAATCATTTTATCATATCTACCTCCTCCACCAATTGCACCACTTAACTTGCCAGTTGCTTCATAGACTTCAAAAACATTTCCTGTGTAATAGTCTTGACCTCTAGCAAGGGATGAAACAAATTCACAGCAATCCATTTTTAAATCTTTTATATAAGTATTTAATTCATTCAATTCTTTTAAACCAATATTAATTTCATCATTAGAACTGTTTTTAAATGTTTCATTTAATTCTTCTAAAGACATTTTAAAATATTCTTGTAGTTTTTGAGCTTGTTCTTTATTTAAACCAATTTGAGCTAATTCACTTTCAAA
This sequence comes from uncultured Bacillota bacterium, assembly GCA_947383065.1. The sequence continues at coordinate 3,117 of CANDCB010000055.1, forward strand.
TTCTTCTTGACTTAGTTTATCTATTTTATCAACTATAGTAATTGTTGAGGAAATAAGTTCCTCATTAACACCTACAGAAGATATTAAACCTCTCATTAAGTTTCTTGAATTGTATTTTATTTTAATTGGAATATTTAATTTTTCAAAAGCTCTAGCGTAAAGACTAATTAATTCGGCTTCAATAAGTTGACCACTTAATCCAACTACATCTACATCACATTGAGTAAATTCTCTATCTCGACCAACTTTTACTGGACCATCTCTAAAAACTTTATTGATTTCATATCTTTTAAAAGGTAATTTTAATTCGTTTTTATTTAAAGCAATAAACTTAGCAAAAGGAACAGTTAAGTCATATCTAAGTCCTAAATTTCTTTTACCTTGATCAGTTAGTTTATATATTTCATTTAGGATATCATTATTAGCATCATATTTACCTGCTAACATATCAAAATAACATAAAATTGATGTTTCTATAGGCAAATAACCATATTCTTCAAATGTTTCTTTTAAAACTTCATTAATATAATTTCTAATTTTTTGTTCTTTTGGTAAAAAATCATATCCACCTTTTACATTTTGTATTTTCATTTTATATTCTCCTTTTCTCTTTCTTTAATTACTTTTAAAGCTAAATCCAAGGCTTCTTCGGGAGTTTTAGCACTAAGGCATTTCAATCTTTTTCTATCATCAAAATATTCTCCAGCTAATTTAGAAGCCCAACCATCAAAAATATCAACAGTTATAATTGGAATATTAGCTTGATATGCAATAGCCATCTCAGTTAATGTACCAGATCCACCACTTATAGCAATGATAACATCACATGATAAAACTAATGTAAATTCTCGGCCACCACCTATATCAAGTCCACATGGAATTAACACAGAAGGTCTAAAATCACCATAAATGTTTTTGTCTTTGTTGCCTGTGATTCCAACAGTAAGACCACCGTTTTTACTTGCCTCCATTGCCGCATTAGTCGATAGCGATGAATAGTCCTTTTCAGCTCCATATATCAATATATTACCACTTTCTGCAATCAATTTCCCTAACTTTTTAGCAAAATTTTCAGCTTTTTTACTATAATTTAAATCTTGGGCTGACCCCATAACTCCTATTTGTAATTTTTTCATAATCTTTTTAACTCCTTTTTTAAATTTTTAACAACTTCATCATTTTTTTCTGTTCCTAATATTGTCTCTGGTAAGTCCCCAATTTTAAATACTTTTTTTGATAAATTTTCAATTTCACTCCATAACAGAATACTTCTTTTTAGGCAACCCTGTGAAAAATATTTACTCCATACTTCTGGAATAGAAGCTCTTGCTACAGGATTTCCAAAAGGAACAAAATATGGGGACTTATAAATTTTATTATTTGATATGACAGAAATTCCTGATTGGGCTACGCCAAAGTAAAAGTCTCTTTCACAAACTTGGTCAATAAAGCTTCTACCTAGTAAATATCCACATTTTAGACCAAGTGGTAATTCCGCGTTAAATCTCTCATAAGACATAGCTGTTGATATAGCACATCTTATTCCAACAACTTTAATACCATGTTTTAGAAATTCTTCAATTACAGTTTTTAAGACAGACCCACTAAAGACAACATCATCAACTAAAATAATTTCTTTACAGCCTTTAAGCATTAAATTTCTTGATATTTCTTCTATTTCATTTTCTACGGCATCAAAACTAGAAATATTGTTTCTTGATACAAGTTTATTTGAATTATCTAACCTTGTACAGTCTAAAAAAATTACTTGGGTTTCTTCTAAATTCAAATATATTTTATCTAGGGAAACCATTTGATAACTTGCTTTGATATCACTTATACTTTCTTCTAAGCCTGAAATCATTTCTATTTCTGATAAAGTACTTACATTACCGTTAAAAATTAAATTTACGTCATCAAGAAATTGTTTTCTTAAATAACTATAAAAGTCTTCACTAGGTAAAATTGCTCCTGTTTTTTGATAGTCAAAATCTAAAGCATTATTTCCACTTAAGATACGTCTAATATCATAACTAAAGACAATACCTTTTTCTATTATTCTCATAATAACCCTCTTTTCTAAAAAATAAAAAACTATACAATAATGCTTGTATAGTTCTTAATTTATCTAAATAAGTAAATACAAGCACCACAAATAGCACTTGTACTTACAACAATTAATGTCGTATTAACAAGTGCAGATTATTATGATGATGACTTACTATTAATAAATTATTAAACATAGTAATCTCCCTTTCCTGAACTTATAATAATACTATTTTTTGATTTTGTCAAAAATTTTTATTTTGTAATAGTTAGTGATTTTTTTATAAACTAAAAAATGAAATATTAAGTTATTTTATTTTACATTAATATTTCACTTTATAATATTGAATATTTTTATTTATACTAATTAACTTTTTAAGTTAATCTTTTTTAAGTTAGATAAAATATACATTATTAAAGTATCTATACAACCTATTATTAGTAATAATAAACCATAAATTCTTATTTTATTTAATAAGGTATTTAATAAATGCTGTATTAAAGAAGATACACTATTATCCCATATATATAGGTTCTCAATAATAACATTACCTGTTATAAGTAAGTATGCAAAAAATAATATCACTCCAACAGCAATAGTAGGTATAGCTAAAGCTGTATCTTTGAACATAAATTTAATTATCAATATTAAAATGATGATAAATATCACAGTAATTAGTAAAACAATATTTACTAAATTCTTAATTTTAGAAACTATTTTTTCTACATGTGAGATTGTATTTGATAAAGTTATTTCGTCTTCATATATTTTTAAAATATTTTGTATAAATTTATCTAAAGCTTTTTGATCTGTAATCTTTATATTATTTATTTCTAAGTATTTATTTATATTTTTTTCTAAATTTTCTTTTACTTCAGTTAAATCAAGCGTGTATTTTTTATTGTTATATGTACTATCTATCATTTTCTCTACTGAATTTTTTAGCATTTCTTTCGTATAGATATTATCAATAATACTTTCGTCAAATCCAGCTTGAGATACATGATTTAACATTTCTTCTTTTATTGATGTGTATAGTTCATTATAATAATCGGCTTTGACAAACTCATTTTTTATAAAGTTGGAACTTAATAAAGTACTTTTTACTAAGAAAATTGTTATCGTTCCTAATAAGACGATAGTCAGTAAAAATTCCAAAATATAATATAGTAAAACTTTTATTCTAGGCTTCATGATTACCACCTACATATTCGACAGTTTCTAAATCGGCATAAAGCACAAAGCGATGATCTTTATGACCAATTGTTGAGGTTGGATAACAAGTATAAATCATTAACATCTCTTTATCTTTTTGAATTGGCAAAGCTGATTCATCAGTATCTTTTATAATTTTTGTTTCAAAAACA
>CANDCB010000056.1 GCA_947383065.1 uncultured Bacillota bacterium
AACAGGATTTGTTCCATCACTAAATTCTTTAAAAGTTAAATTATCATCTAACTTATCTTCAACATAGATATAATCACTATAGACTTTAGCTGTTACCCCACTTCCGGCTTCAACACCATTTTTATCTACACCATCATAAGTAATATTCAAAAAATAAGTTAAATCACTACCTTCTTCTAAAGGCTCAGCATACTCTGTTACTAAATCAGTAATTTCATTACTTTTAGTAAATTGTAACAATATTAAAGAAGTCATTAAAACCAGTATTAGACATATATAAATTACTGACTTCTTTATCTTTATTTTTTTTAAGTTTTTTAAACTCATTACTTCACTTCCATTTCTAAAAGCAATTTTTATTTACCAATAGGCACACTCAAGCTTACTGCACCACATATGGGCTCGTTGATGTCCCGTCTCCATTTTCTAGTACTTCTGTGCCAGGGGCCAGTGAAACAGCCGGACGGACGTCGTTCGTGTAGTTGACGCCGCTGGTGTTCATGACGCCAGTCGAGCGCACGTTCCACACGTACGCATTAGAACTATTGAAGCGAAAAGGCGAAAGCGTCCAGTATACACTACTTGTATATAAATATGATGTACTATTATTCGAACCATTAACTAATCCTCCAAGGCTGGCTTCATCCGCCGTAATAAGTCCCACCTTGTATTCTATTCCTTCCTTAGTTAATGCCCCGTTTCCATTTTCTTCTTTGGCAGTAAATTTATCTAAATCATTCTTGCATACTAACGATGGGGTTTTATTTGTATATAATCTTGTCCTTGCTCCGTATGAAGAAGTTGTTCCACTTCGGTCATTGCACCATACTGCATCTTCTAACTTTTCACTATATCCTTTATCGTAAATGTTTGTTTTATACCATGTATCTACTTCTTTTTTTATAGTTGAATCTTCTACATTTACTTCAGCTGATGTCTTACCTTCTGTTGTCCATTCATCTGATGTATATGTCGTAACATCATTACTATACATATATCCAATATACCGACCATTATTATAAGTTGAATTAAATGCGCTTGTTTTTATTTGTGTATTTGATCCTGTTTTATTAGTACATTGCTTATCCGCTGTTGGTTTTCCATTGTATATTAACTTTATTCCTCCTGTTTCTGTTGTTCTTACTATCTTCCAACAATGTTCCGCATAAATTATATTATTATTTGTTACTGCGCCTCGATAATAATATACTTGTTCTTCGCCATCTCGATTATAAATATATAATCCCTTACCATTTGTATCTGATGATATCGCCCCAAAGTTTATATCTGTATCAGCTACTGGAGTATTATCTCTATTTGTCATTAATTCTATTAATGGTTTTGGTTTTACTTTATATACTGTTCCATTTAAACTTTTAGTTAATCCTAGTTTTGTCCATATACCTTTTAAATGTACTGCTTGTTTTGGCATTTTGAAACTTGTATCATTTATTTTGGTTACAACTTTACTATCTTCTTCGATTATTTCCCATCCTCTAAATTGATAGCCTGCACATACTCCTGGGCCTTCTTTTTTTATTGTTACATTATCTAAATATGGATGAACTTCTAAACTTGTTCCACTCAAATTACATCCAGTCGGAGGATTGTTATCATATATTACCTCATAACCATTATGTAAAACTGGCGTTTTTGGAGTATCTATATGTTCTTCATCTTCATTCGGTAACTTAGAAGTAATTATTTCTTTTTCATTAGTATCATAATAATAATTCTTTATATTTCGTTTATCCTCTTTAACTGTTGCATTTATAGTCATGCTAGCAACACCACCAGATATAAACGTTCCCATACCACTTTCTTCATCATATGTACTTAAGTGCCAAGTTATTTTTTGTTCTACCTCATCAAATTCAAATGTTCCCTGTGATACTTTTATATCAGTTGTAAGGTTTTCAATATAAAAGTTTTCTTTCTTTATATAATCAACGATTGTAAATTCTTCATATGGTTCTCCAGAAGCTACAGAAGACGCTTCAAACAATACATTTTTTAAATTATCAACATATGCCGAATATTGATGATCACTAATATCTACCAAAGCTTTTATTATGGAACTTCCCATTTCATACTGAATAGCGTTCATTTCTAAATATGGGTGATTATCTTTTAATATTTTATATTCCCCTAATTCGCTACCTGTTTCTTCACAGGGATAACCATCTGATAAGAATAAACCGACTAAATCTGTATCCCCTCTTGGAACGTAACTCTCTAAAACATCTCCTGTTTTTCGCATGGCATCAGCATAGTTAGTATTTCCTGAGTCAGCTAAAGCATTAATACTATTTATTAGTTCATCTTTTTTTGTATAATCAGCAAAATCATATACTTTAGTGGCTTTTGTTTCAAATGTTACTAAAGCTACATGATTTTTATGGTTTCCTAATATTACATCAACTAACTCAACGGCATCTGATTTAACTTTATCTAGTTTTTCACCCCTCATACTACCTGAAACATCTAGAATTAAGATAATGTCCTTATTTTTCTCTTTTGTTGCTGTTTTCTTTTCAGTTACCACATCAAAACTAATTTTAGCCGTGGTAGCACTTGTCCACTCAGCGCTTTTATCAATATGCCAACTACCAGGAGATTGAATATCTTCACTCCAACCACTAGAATTTATTGTAACTTTTGGGACTTCAACACGATTACCATTTAAAAAAGATTTAACACCTGATTCAATAACTTGATAATTAGTTATAATACTAAATAATATTAGAGAAATAATTAATCCAACTATAATTAAAGTCTTCTTTTCATATATCCTAACAAATACTTTATTTTCCATAAAAAATACTGCTCCTACTTCTTATAAAAACAATCATAAAGCTGATACCTTTGTGATTACTTAGTGTCTAAAAATGTCAAATATTTTAGCTAAATTGACATTTTTCAGATGATTTAAGATAAAAATATAGTTAATTTCAAAAGAATTTAACCTTTATTTTATAAAGATTATGTAATATAATTAATTTAACAATAGAAAAACAATCACAAAGGTATCAGCTTTGTGACTGTTTTTTTATACTTTTTTAAAAACTTACTTTACACTAAAAAAAATTAAGATAAATTAAATTTTTTTATCTTAATTTTTTAAATAATATCTGTAACTTTAAAATTAATATCATCAATTACTTTTATAATTTCTTGATTATCTATTTCTTTTGAATACTTAATAACTGCTTCCTTTTTATTTAAATTAACTTTAACACCTGTTACACCTTCTAATCTTGCTAAAACTTCTGTTACCTTCTTAACGCAGTGTTCACAGTGCATACCATCTATCTTTATAACCTTCTTATTACCTTTACTAAACATTATCTATCTCCTCTTTCCTACTAAATTTTATTGTCTTTAACCTTAAAGCATTAAATAAAACTGTTAAACTACTAAACATCATTGCTATACTAGCAAGCATTGGATTTAAATAAATATTAAATTTCTTAAAAAATCCTAATGCAATTGGAATCATTAAAATATTATAAAAGAAAGCCCAAAATAAATTTTCTTTAATATTTTTCATTGTCATATTACTTATCTTAAAAAGATCATTTATTTTATCTAAATCATCATTTAACAAAATAATTTTTGCCGAATCAATTGCAATATCTGTTGCTTTCTTTATTGAAACACCTATATCAGCAGATGCCAAAGATGGAGCATCATTTATCCCATCACCTACCATCATTACAACATGGCCTTGTTTTTTTAACTTCTTAATTATATTTACTTTTTCTTTAGGTAATACATTTGCATAAACATTTTTAATTCCTACCATAGAAGCAATAGATGACGCTGTTACTTCATTATCTCCAGTTAACATTATAACTTTTTTACCATTTTGTTGCAAAGTAGATACCATACTAGACGCTTCTTTTCTTAAAACATCATTAACTCCAATAAGGGCTTGAATCTTTTTATCAATAACAATATAAATAATACTACTAGCTTTATTTAAAAGAACTTCTTCATCACTTTCATGACTATTTTTTATCTTTAATTTTTTTAATAATTTAGCATTTCCAAGATAAATATCTTTACCATTTATTTTACCATATAATCCATAGCCTTCTATTGATTTAAAGCCATCAACCTCATACTTTTTTAATTTATGTTCTAAAGCATAATTTATGAAAGCTTTACTAATAGGATGTGTTGAAAATTCTTCAATGCTACTAGCTTTACTTAAAATTTTATCATCACTTTCATCACTATAATTATAAATATTAGCTATTTTTAAATTACCATACGTTAAGGTCCCTGTCTTATCAAAAACTACTGTATCTACCTTAGAAAGTAGTTCTAAAGTCTCACTTTTCTTTATTAATATTCCCCTACTAGCACAAAGTCCTTCACTTACTACTAATGCTAAAGGAGTCGCTAATCCTAAAGCACAAGGACAAGCTACGACTAAAACTGAAACAAATATATTAATAGTCTCATTTAATGTTACACCTAATATTAAATTTATTATAAGTGATAAAATCGCAATTACTAAAACAAAAGGCACAAAATATCCACTAACAACATCAGCATATTTAGCGATTGGTGCTTTACTATTTGTTGCTTCTAAAACCAACTTAACAATCTCTGAAATTGTTGAATCACGACCAATTTTTAAAGCTTCATAAGTAATATATCCATCATAATTTATACTTCCTGCAATAACCTGATCATTTATTGTCTTTTTTACAGGTATTGATTCTCCTGTTACAAAAGATTCATCTAAATGTGTTTCTCCTTTTTTAATAACTCCATCAGCCGCAATCTTCATACCTGGTTTAGCAATTAATATCATCTTAGGCATTATCTCATCAATACTTATTTCTTTTTCCTTACCATCTATTAAAGCCAAAGCACTCTCCGGTGTAATTAAAGCTAATTTATTAATTGCTTCTTTTGTTTTATCTTTACTCTTAGAATCAATAAAACGTCCTAACTTAATAAAATAAATAACTGTTGTAACTGACTCAAAATACAAACTATGAATATACTCATTATATCCTTTAAAAATCATTATTAGTCCAAATAGACTATAAAGAAAACTAGCTATAACTCCTATTCCTACTAATGTATCCATATTAGGTGTCTTATGAATAAGATTTTTATAACCATTTCTTAATATATCAAAACCATATATTAAAAATATTACTGCCAAAACCATAAGAAAAATAGCATAATTCTTTGGCTTAATATCAGGATTTAAAAAAGGTATAGATGGCAAATTAATCATATGTCCCATAGAAACATACATCATAATTAAAGTTAAAATAGTAAATAAAACAAGAACTTTTTTAGCATTTTTATGTTCTTTTATTCTTTTATGTTCATCATATTCTCCTAAAGATTTAAATCCAGCTTCACTAATAAATCTATTTAAATCTTCTATTTCTAATTTTTCATCATAAGTAATTTGGGCTGTTGCCATAACTAAATTAACATTTGCATCCTCAATATATTTTTGCTTATTTAAATATTTTTCTAAACCACTAGAACAAGCACTACATGTCATACCTTCAATACTCAAAATTATCTTTTTCATGTTTTCTCCTCTTAATATATATAATTTAATTTTACCTATTCATTTTTTCAAATAAAGAAACAACTTCATCAATAACTTCTAATTTATCTTTTTTTATATCATTAACAACACATGTACTTAAATGACTTTTAAGAATTTCATTCCCCAAACTCTTTAAAGATTTATTAACCGCTGAAATTTGAATTAAAATATCATTACAATAACGGTCATCCATAACCATCTGTCTTATTCCCTTTATCTGACCTTCAATAATATTTAACCTTCTATTAATTTTTTTCTTTTCTTCATCTGTACGATGTTTTGTTCTTAGACAATCCATACATTTTTGGCAACTACTCATTTTTATTATTCCCTTTCATTTTATTTTAATCAATACTAATACCATTATTATATACCCTGCTAGGGTATTAGGTAAAGACAAAGTATAAAAAAAAACGCTTAAAGCGTTTTAATTATTTAATTAAGAAAAAATATGCTAATACTAATATTCCTAAAACTATTCTATACCAACCGAATACTTTAAAGTCATGTTTTCTTATATAATTCATTAAGAATTTAATAATTAAAATACTAACAATAAAAGCTACCAAAGAACCTATCCCAAGTAACATTAATTCAGATGCTTTAAATGCTACTCCTACCTTTAAAATATATTTTAATAATTTTAATAATGATGCTCCAGCCATTACTGGAATTGCTAAGAAAAATGTAAATTCTGCCGCTACACTTCTTTCAAGTCCTAAAATAAGACCTCCGATTATAGTTGACCCACTACGACTAGTTCCTGGGATTAACGAAAGAAGTTGAAAACCACCTACTCCTAAAGCTTGCTTATATGTTATATCATTTAATTTTTTAACAACAGCCTGCTTACCAGGAATTACCTCAAACTTA
>CANDCB010000057.1 GCA_947383065.1 uncultured Bacillota bacterium
TTTGATAAATTATATCTTTAGAAATCTTTTCATTGAAAATATTTTTTAAATTTTCTTTAGCCATCTACCTTTCCCCACTTTCCAAATATTTATTTAATTCTTTTAATGTTCTATATAAATAGTGTTTAACATTTGATTCACTAAGTTCTAATAAAGATGCAATTTCTAATATAGTTAAATCTAAATTATAAAAAAGATAAAATATCTTTGAAACGATAACCTTTTTCTTACGCAAATATTTCCATACTAATTCAGTGTCATATTTATTACTAATAGTCTTTTCAAGATCAAAATCATCTGGTACTGTTTCATAAAACATCTCCTCTTTTTCTTGAAAAAAAGAAATAATCTTATTCTTATAATGAAAACGATAATAATCTTTTAACTTATTTTTAGCTATTCCTTGCAAATAATTTAAATTAATATCTTTATTTTTAGAAATCTTTTTAAATGCATCTAAATAAATATTTTGAAGAATATCCTTAACATCTTCAATATTTTGACAATTACACACTATATATTTTGAAATACTTTTATATGTATCTTCATATAAAGTATTAAATTTATTTAAGGTTTCCTGACTAGCCACTATGTTCACCTCATTATATATATCGTTCATATTTTAAAAAAAGTTCCATTAAATTTAAAATTACTTCATCTTAAAAAAGCAATTACTTTTTAGAATTGCTTTTCAAATATTTTAAACCTTTCTTAGCTTGAGCATATTCATCATGATGATTTATTATATATTTTTTTCCATCCTTAATAAAATTAGAACCTGTTTGATGAAAATCAAATAAAACATTATAACTATCACAGTCTTCTTTTATCTTTTTTACCCATGTAAAATCACAAGGTCTTGCATTTTCATAAGATTCTCCTCCCACAGAAACAAGATTAATTTCTTTACTCTTTAAATATGGTTTTAAATCAACATATTCTAAAATTGGTGAAACAAAAATATATTTATATTTAGCTTTTATCTTAATTAAAATCGGCGCTCTTAAATCCGCTTTTTCCTGACACTCACAAGTAACTGCAATAGCAACATTACTATAACCATCGCCCCAATCAGAAGGCACACATTCATTAAAACGTTCAATTCTTTTCGTACAAATTAGAAAAAGAACATCACGACGCTTTTTTATAATTTCCCAAGCTTCATCACGCCATATATCCGCTTCTTTAATAAAAAAATCTGATGTAAAACAAGTAGCCACTTCAGAATTTTCAGAAATTTTATAATCCCCACTACGATCTTTTTTTAAAGGAAGGTTAAAATTTGTCTTAGATTTTTGAATAATATTTGTATCTTTATCACGCTTTTTATCAAAATAAAAAACGAAACAATTTAAACAACCAGGACTACATTTATGACAACCATGCCATGGGTTCCAAAAAGCTTTTTTCATAATTTGCCTCCTTTTACTAAAAAGAAAAAGCGTTAAAAGTCGCTTTAATTTATAAACTTAGCATCTACATAATATATAGGTCGACCTTCTTCATAATACTTTTTTTCAAAATCCGTCATAATATTACGTATAGATCTTTCATCATGATGTAAATCTAAACTAACTTTTTCAAAAGAATACCAATATTGCGATAAAGTCTCAAGTGAATAAGCAAAAAAACCTTTATTATCCGTTTTAAGAATAATATGCTTATCTTTTTTAAATACTTTATCATATAATTTAAGATAAGAAACATGCGTAAACCTTTTCTTCTCATCTATTTTTTTAGGCCAAGGTTCTGAAAAAGTTAAATAAATTGTTGTTATTTCATGTCCAAAAAAAGTATCTAATTCATGAGCATCAGCATTAATCAACTTTAAATTAGGCAAATTTTTCGTACGTAAACGTTCAACTGCCTTAACCATTTGTGAATCAGATAACTCCAAACCAATAAAATTAATATTAGGATAATTAAGAGCCATATTTATAATAAAATCTCCTCTACCCATTCCTAATTCTAAATAAATATGATTATTATTCCCAAAAAAATCTTTCCACTTCCCTTTATATTTAGTCGGCGTACTTACTAAATAAGGACTATTTTTAATTATTTTACTAGCATCTTTAATTTTATTATATTCCATAGATTCACTTCCTAAAAACATTATAACACAAAAAATTTGTCTTTAACATTCTCAAGTTTTAATGTCTTTTTTATTAAAAGAAGATTATTATAACTAAATAATCATTTACCTATTTAACATATCTCAATTTTAATCTACCTTTATTTTTAATACCGTTAAAAACTCTTTTTCTCTTTATTCATTTTGTCTTACTATATAATTTTTTTCAATATTTAAAAATTTTCTTAATAATCATACTTTTAACTTTAAGTCATCTATCATATTCCAACTTATTTTTTTAGGAGGCTTCATAATTTGCCTATATCCAAGATACATCATTTCTGCAACCACTTGTGGACGAACACAACCAGTTAAACCTCCAAACATCGGTATTAAAATACTTTTAATTTTATTTTGTTTTGCAACTATCAATGTAGTTCTCATAGATTGATATATAACTCTTGTATCTACTATCTTTTCTGGAGTTCTCATTGTAGGTGTATGAATTAAATACTGATTATCTCTCCCAGCATCTATAATAAAACTAGAACCGACAGGCTGCTCACCATAATAATTTTTCATTATATATTTTTGTACTCTTTCTTGTAATTGTTCACCGTACCATTTGGTTAAAGCCAAATCATATCCACCATCCATTATACCAAATGAATTAGCAGGAGAAACAACACATTGTACTTTTGTACTTTTCATAAATTTTTCTAGACTTTCATTTACTAATACAACATTTTCATTCTTAAAATATAATTTCAAATATTTAAATTTATTGTAATCTTGCTCAATTAAGTACATTTTCATAAACTAATCACTTCCAAAATGTTTTTCTATTCTTTCATTGGGTTTAACGATATCATAAATATCAACAAAATCAACTACATTACCAGTTATATTATCACTTAAAGTCCATAATTCTTCACCATTTCTATATATATTATTTCACCTTTTATTTTGGATTACTAGTAACATAAATGTGATAAAGTGACACTAATATTTAATCAACATAATTCTTTTCATCTAATACAAATAAACACTCACTAACTGCTTGACCACGACCAAATATAAACTCAATTTTAGAAAAAATTTCTATAAATATATCTTCACAATTATGTTCTTTCATAATTTTCACATATTTATCCCACAAATTTGGATAACTGTTCCATTTATTTCTATAAATATAATTTAAAATTTCTAAAGACATTTCTCTATCAATAGAATGGTCTAAAAGATATTCTAATATATCTTCACGAGTAGCTATCAAATTACCAATATTTATCTTTCCCTCTTTTACTAAATATTCTTGATTATGTCTCCATACACTCGCCCCATGTCCGATACTTTTTACTTTTATATAATCTTCTATTGTCTTAGGTTTTAATATATCAGCAATGTCTCTTTCAAAATCAATATTCAAAACATTTCCTATATCAACTTTATCATAATCAAATAAATAATATTTTTCACCAAATCTAACTGAAATATAATCATTAGTAAAATTCCTATAATCTTCAACAGTTTCAAAGATATTATCAATATTTAACTTAAACGTAATATTCTTTTTTTCTTCATATAAAGCAGGTATAAATAAATAATGATTTTCTTCAAATTTATTTTTTTCTTCAATATCACTTTTTTCATATGAACCTGCTACTATTCTTAATTCACCATAATAATTTTTTGATATAAAATTTATTAAACTCACAACATCATTACCAATTAAATCAACATTTATAGTTTTATCTGTAATTAATTCATATGGTAAATTATATTCTAACGGATTTACCTTACTTAAACCTAATATATATAACAATAATGAATTATTTATCATTCCTCTAAAATGATAACTAGTATTTTTATTCTTCTTTTTAAATTTATATAGAATTTCAATGATAAATAAATAACCTTTTTCATCAAATAAATTTATTTCATTATGACACCTTTTTAATATCACTTCATCATTATATTTTTTATAGTATATTTTATCTAATTCCTCAATTAAATAATCTTTAGCCCTTAAATTTAAATCTTCATATTTCTCTAACATAATAAACTCATTTCTTTCTATAATAAAATTTTTTACTTAATAAATAAAATTTTATCTTTTACCACCATTTTAGGAACTTAAAATCATGAAAAACATAGCATATTTTCCAAATTATACAAAAAGAAACAAAAATTGTTTCTTAACTGCCTCTTTTATATTTACATTCAATATGACCTTTTTGTAAAATATCATTTTTTATTATTTTTAATAATTTCTTTTTAGTAGTCTTTGGCGAAATATCCAAAACTTTATCTAAAGCCAAAATTGTAAAACGATATTTATGGCAAAACCACAAAGGAGGTTTTGGGCCCTTATACTTATGATGCCCAAGAAAAGCCCTTCCTTCTACTATATTTCCATTTTTTCTAATATCACTTCTAATACTAGCACTAGGTTTAATATTCCAAGCTACCCAATGTGTATAATTTTTTATAAAAGGATGACTAATATCTTCTAAAATAATAACAAGACTTTTAGCCTCTTTTGATAAATTAGGTAAATTAAAATCTGGCGAAATATTACGACCATATCCAGTATATGCTTTATGAAGAAAACCACCATTTTTAAATGTTGGACTACTAACTTCTAATTTCCCATATCTCATAAAGCCACCTCCTTACAACTTTTTTAGTTTTTTGAAAACAAAGATTTATCTACTCCACATATTGGACAAACAAAATCATCAGGTAAAAATTCTCCATAATAAACATACCCACAAGCGTTACATACCCAAGCAGTATCTCCGTTTTCTGTCTTTACTTTTATTAATTCATCCTTATGTTCTTGATAATAACCATAACTCATAGGATCCCCTTCTTGATAAACATCCGCTTCAATAAGCTTACCAATAAATAAAGTATGTGTTTCATTTTCAATTGTATCTACTTTTTCACAAATCATATACCCTAATGAATCCCTTATTAACTTAAGGCCATCACTTTCATTTACTAAAACATTAGCAAACTTATCAATATCTCTCATTGAATTTAATCCAAATGTTTTAATAATATCAGGATTAACATCTACACCAAGAACTGATAAAGCAAACAGCTTATTCTGATGCATAAGTTCATTTGTATAATTTTTCTTCATAACCGCAACAGCAATAAGCGGATTTTCTCCACTTCCAACTTGTGAAACAGCATCAACCATACATCCCCCACCATTTGTCGTTAAAACATACATTCCTTGGGATATTTTTCTCGTTATCTTTTTATTTTTCATTAACTTCTTGCTGCTCCATCAACAGATAAAATATTACCTGTAATATAACTTGCCATATCACTTGCTAAAAATAAAAAGGCATTAGCTATATCTATTGGTTCTCCAATTCTTCCTAAAGGAATCGTCTTAACTAATGGAGCAATCATCTCCTCAGGCAAACTAGCTACCATATCCGTTTTAGTAACCCCAGGAGCTACAGCATTTACTCTTATATTAAAGGGCGCCAACTCACGAGCTAAAGATTTCGTTAAACCATTAACTGCAAATTTACTAGTCGGATATCCTACTCCAGATGGTTGACCATAAATACTTACCATCGAACTAGTATTTAAAATTACTCCTCCCTTATTTTCTTTCATATATGGAACCACCGCTTTTGTCATATAAAATATCGCATTAACATTTAAATTCATAATATTAGTAAATTCTTCTGCTGTTGTATCATCAATTTTCTTATTTGCTGAAATTCCTGCATTATTAACTAATATATCAATATGTCCATATTGTTCTATAATTTTTTTAACAACTTCTTCTACTTCCGAATAATTACTCAAATCAGGATAATAACCTTTTACATCTAATCCTTCAGCTTTAAGCTCATTTAAAGCCTTATTAACCGTTTCTTCTTTTGAACCAAACAAAATAACCTCAGCCTGATTCTTCTTAAATAGACGAACTACTTCTAGCCCAATTCCTCTTGTGCCACCAGTAACTATTGCTACACGATTTTTTAACATATTTTACCTCCCTTATATAGTTACTAAAACATTATATCACAAAAAAAGAGTCAACAAAATGACTCATTATGAAATTTATTAAAATTACCATCTATTTTTCTTTTCTAATAACTGCAATTATTAAAAATATAATAAATAATACACAAAGTGGTCCAAAAGAAATAACCAAATTTCTTAAAATATCAACCATAAATCATTCTAAACTTAATAACGTTTCTCCCTAATAATATTTTTACTACATATATAAGTTATTAAAAAATATCCACCGTAAATTATAATAAGAAAAACTGCGGTCATTATAATAGATGATAACAAATATTCATTTCCAAAAGATTCTAAAATAAATGAAAAAAATTATATCCCAAATA
>CANDCB010000058.1 GCA_947383065.1 uncultured Bacillota bacterium
TATATCCATTCCATTTTGGGCTTTTTCATATTTTTCACTTGTTTTAAGTCGATTCCCTTTACCATCAGATGTATATTTAATAGAACCATTTTTCCCTGTTAAATAATCATCATATTTTAATTCCAACCCCGAAAGTCCTTGATTATCAATCCCCACATATCCTAATACATGTGATAAAACATCTTCATATGGATAATATCTTTTTGATTCTTTCATAAGATATAACCCATCTATATTTAATTCACTAATTTTAGTGGCAATATCACTACTTAATTGTCGTCCCTCAGGATTTATTTTTTCTAATGATGTTCTCTTAGTAAGATGTTTAATAATCGCCTCATAAGAACAGTCTAAAATATCTGCTAACTTTTTAGCCGTATCTTCTTTATTTAAAACTTGATTAGGAACAACATAAAGCGTAGTAGTTGTAATATTAGTTGCCAAAACTTTACCATTACGATCTAAAATACGCCCTCTATCAGCAGTTATAGGTAAATTACGTTGCCAAAGTGATTCTGCTAAATTATTTAGTTTCTTAAAACTAAAAACTTGAATATAAAAAATACGTCCAAGAATAAAAGTAAATATAATTATAATACTGATTAATACTATTTTAATTCTAAATTGTTTATCTTTAATGAACACTAATAATCACCAGTTTAATATATGCCAAAAATCTTAAAATATAATATCATTTTAAATTTATCTTAGTTTTAAAAGCTATAGTATTATTGCATAAAAGAGCCATATTTGTTAAAATAAAATAGAAAATATAATCGGAGGTGGTAGTATGAAAAAAATAATCTTACTTCTAACTTTTTCATTTTTTCTTTTGCCATTTTCGGTTAAAGCTTTAAAGCTTCCCATTGATGTAACTGCTTCATCCATAATTGTAATTAATTTAGATAATAATCAAGTTATCTATGAAAAAAATCCTGACGAAAAGGTGATTTTAGCATCACTTACTAAAATGATGACTGCTTATACAGTAATAAAAAACGTTCCTGATTTAAATAAAAAAGTTGTAATTACAAAAAAAGATCTATCTAATTTATATGTCTATACAGTTGCAGGCTTAGAAGAAGGCGATAAGGTAAGCTATATGGACTTATTATATGCGATGATGTTACCATCAGGTGCTGATGCTTCTAAAGCCTTAGCTTTACATGTTGCAGGATCTGAAGAAAAATTTAACGATTTAATGAATAATGAAGCTCTAAAATTAGGAATGCGTAATTCAAATTTTGCTGATTCTTATGGTGGTTCTGAAAATGATATTTCAACTGCTCGCGAATTTTCTTATTTTATTAGAGCGGCTTTAAAAGATCCTATCTTTAAAAAAGTCTTTTCAACTGACTATTACACTTTATCTAACGGCCTTAGAGTTATTAACTATACAGATTCTATAGCAACATTTCACGGTTTTGATTCGAGCATAATCACAGGAAGTAAATCAGGCTATACAGATGATGCGGGTCTATTACTTGCTTCAACGTCTTTAATTAATGGTACTAATTATTTAATTATTGTATGCAAATCTGAATTAAATACATATTTAAGTACCCATATTTTAGACACATTTAAAATAATAGATTTTTTAAAAAATCAAGAATTTACGACCAAGACTGTCTTAAAAAGAGGAACAACTCTAAAAAAAATCCCTGTTGAAGGAGGAACAATTAGCGACTATATTGCTTTTGTTGACGAAGATATTAAAGCTTTCTTAACAGACGATGATTATGAAAAAATTAAATATGACGTCCATTTAACCGACAAAATAACTCTTGATCAAAAAAAAGGCGATATAATAGGTTTTGTCGATATCTTAGTTGATGAAGAAACTATTGATACTTATCACGTTTACTTAAAAGATGATATCTTTTCTTCCAAAAAAGAATCCAAAATCTTAATTCTTATCATTGTATTACTTTTATTTTTAATCTTAGTTATCTTAACATTTAATATTTTAGGTAAAAAAAAGAAGGTATAACCTATATAAGATGATTTCATATAATTATTTTAAATTTATATAATTTAATAAGGTGATTATGTGAAAACAGATAAAATACTTTTAATATCTACTATTATTTTAATAAGTTTTGGTATCATAATGGTCTATTCATCAAGTAACGTTTGGGCCTTATATAAATATAATGATGCCTTTAAATTTGTTAAATCACAAATAGTTTTTTTCATAGTTGGTTTAGTTTTAATAAGACTTCTTTTAAATATAAATCCTTCTTTATATGAAAAATATTCAAATAAAATTTTATTATTATGTTTCATTTTACTAGTTTTAGTTCTAATTCCCGGAATTGGCAAAGTAAGAAATGGGTCAAGAAGCTGGTTTGGTATCGGCCCTTTAGGAATCCAACCTTCAGAATTTGCTAAGATTGGCTTAATTATCTTTACTTCAAAATATTTAGCTCATAACGATAAAAATATTAAAGATATAAAAAAAGGATTATTACCATTATTTTTAATTATTGTTATTTTTTTCTTGTTAATTATGCTCGAACCTGATTTTGGAACTGCAATGGTCATAATTTTAACCTTAGTAGGCCTGATTTTTATCGCTGGCCCTAAACTATCTTTCTTTATTAAAATTGGCTTAATAGGTATTTTAGGAATTGTTGTATTAATTGCTATCGCCCCATATCGTCTAGAAAGAATTGTTTCATATTTAAACCCTTGGAGTGACCCTCTAGGTAGTGGATTTCAAATAATTCAAAGCTTATATGCAATAGGTCCATCTAGTTTACTTGGAGCAGGCTTTGGCAATTCAATTCAAAAAAACTTTTATTTACCAGAACCTCAAACTGATTTTATTTTTAGTATTATTGCTGAAGAATTTGGTTTTTTAGGAGTTCTTTTTACTATTTCATTATTTGTTATTATTTTTTATCGTTCAATTAAAATTGCCTTAAAACAAAATGATTTATTTAAAAAATATTTATGTTTTGGCTTATCTTTTGGTATAACCTTACAAGTAATACTAAATATTTTAGTTGTTACAGGAACTATTCCCACTACTGGTATTACCTGTGTTTTTCTCTCCTATGGCGGTTCTAGTTTACTTGTAAGTATGATTTCTATTGGTATTATTCTTAGTATCAGCAAAAATAATTAAAAATTTTATTAAAAAATAAGATGGATTTTACTTTACCAAAAATAGTGTTATAATAAAGGCAACTTGGGAGGTTATAGGGAGGTATAAATTATGCAAGTTAAAAATAATAATTTTAAAACTGGAGCCAAAAAAGCTGCCGCTGTAGTATCAATGGTTTTAGTTTTAAGTAGTATTTTAACACCAGTTGCTTATGCTGATGTTAAAGCTGGCGATATTTTAGGCGACTACGAAATAAATCAAGACAGAAATTTAATTAAAATTAATGATATGACAGCTATCATTAATCTCTTTGAAGGAATTGATGAAAAAGGTAATCCTTTTGTATCTATAAGTGATGTAAAAAAAGCTGTGACTTTATCTGATGTTTTGAATAGCTATTATTTTGATATCCTATTATATACTAATACAAAACCTAGTGAACTTTTATCTTTAGACATTAATAGGTTATATGAAAGTTATGAATTAGCTAATGGTAATAGAAGAAATTTAGATAATTACTGCGCTCGAAATTTAGTTAACAAACCTGCAGTTGATGCTTTCTTAACTTTAGGTTGTAAAAGAGTATCTGACACTTTAAAAAATGGTGTTGCATATCAATTATGTCAAAAATTAATTAGTAACGGTGAACGAATTACATACGGCCCAGTAGTAGTTCTTAATAACAATGATTTTGCTGTTTTTGTCGAAGTCAATGGCCGTTTAAGAAAATATAGTCTAACAGGCGAAACATGCGATAATATAAAAGAAGTTTGTCTATCATTAGACAAAACTTATAATCTAGCTATTAATAATATTGCTGGTTATTCAATGGAACATGATGATTCATTTATGTATAATGGAGTAGAAGTAAGAACAGGAGAATCAGCTTGGCTATCTATTCCTGATGATGAAAAGAAAGAAACACTAAAAACCGCTATAAATTTATATGAAAATTTAAGTAAAGGCGACTATTTTACTATTACAACTTCAAATGTAGGTAGTTCTTTACTTGGTCGTCCAGATGCTCAAATATTAGAAAGCTATGCTTATCCTAAAGCAAATAGTAAAACTTTAGTTTCTCTTAAAAAAGTTGTAATTACTAAAGTTGAAAATAAAAAGCTTATTTATGTCCAAAATTAGAAAGAGTGTAAAAATGAAACAGAGAAACAAAATTATGCAATTAATTTACATCTTAGCACATACAGTAATTTTGTTTCTTTTTATCTGCTTTTTTATATATATAAGTAAAATTGATAGAGAAATATCAATTGCTGATAAAAACTTAAATGAAATAGATAATTATGTAAAAACTAACGAAAAAAATAAAGATAATAAAGAAAAAAATAATATAGATTTAGAATATTATAAGAAATTTTATAACAATGAAGACATCATAGCCCGCTTAGAAATTCCTAATTTATTCAATATTTTAATTGTAAAAGGTAAAGATAATAATTATTATTTAAATCATTCTATAAGTAAAGAAAAAGATGTCAAAGGAACCGAGTTTATGGATTATCGTGTAGACTTTAATAGTAAGCAAATTAATATTTACGGCCATAATTCTCTTGATTATGACACCCCATTTAGAAAAATTGAACAATTTCAAAATCAAGACTTTTTTAATAATAATTCTTTAATTTATTTAGAAGATAGCGCTAGTTTTCGTCAATATAAAATAATTTGTTTTAAAGAAATCAAAGACGACCTAGAACATATGAAAGTTGATATCTCCCAAAAATCTTTTAAAGACCATATAGATTCTTTAAAAGATAATAGTATTTTTAGTAAAGAATTTGCTTATGATAATTCTTCCAATATAATAGTTTTACAAACTTGTTCTTATAATCAAATAGATTCTTATTTTCTTTTAATTGGAATAGAAATCACTTAAATTGGCACAATACTCCAATATCATTAGTGATTTTTATTTTTTTATTTGCTATAATAAATGACGTGATGAAGTATGAAAAGAAATGAAGTAGATAGAAGTAAATTAAGCCCCGGAATGAAACAATACATGGAAATTAAAGATCAATACCCAGAAGAATTATTATTTTTTCGTTTAGGCGATTTCTATGAATTGTTTTTTGAAGATGGAATATTATGTAGTCGTGAATTGGAATTAACTTTAACAAGTAAAAACGCTGGCTTAGAAGAACGTGTCCCTATGTGTGGTGTTCCTTTTCATAGCGTTAAACCCTATATTGAAAAACTAGTAAGTAAAGGCTATAAAGTAGCAATATGTGAGCAATTAGAAAATCCCGCAACAACTAAAGGTATGGTTAAAAGGGGAGTCGTTCAAGTAATAAGTAAAGGAACTGTTGTTGACTATGAAATGCTTAATGATTACGACAACAATTATATTGGCAGTATACTAGATTTCACTAATATTTATACAATAACTTATAGTGATATTTCAACAGGGGCACTTTATATAACAGAAATACCTAAAAATGAAGATAAATTAATTAATACTGTTTTGAGTTTAAATCTAAAAGAAGTCATATTTCAAGATACTAAAAATACCGATTTAATTAATTTATTTAAAAATACTTATGGTATTGAAGTAAGTATAAGTAGCGAATACTTAGAAGACAAGTATTCAAATCTTTATAAAGATATTAAAGAAATGCGTCATATATTAGGTATTAAACATATTTTATATTACTTAGTAGTAAAGCAATTAAAAGAGCTAGATCATATTGACCATGTTCAAATAGTGTATCAAGATGAATTTTTAGAGATGGACGTCCATACTGTTAGAAATCTTGAATTATTTGAAACATTAAGATTAAAAGAGCGAACATATAGCTTAATTTGGCTACTCGATAAAACAAAAACCGCAATGGGCAGTCGCTGTTTAAAAAATTGGTTAGCAAACCCTTTAAAAGAAAAAAAAGCTATCGAGAAAAGATACGATATGATTGAATCTTTAAGAAAAGAATTTATTATAAAAGATGAATTAGTAGAAGAATTAGATAATGTCTATGATTTAGAGCGCCTTTGTGGCAAAGTAGTATGTGGTAATTTAAATGCTCGAGATGTCTTACAAATTAAAAAGAGCTTAGAAGTATTACCTAGTATAAGTAAAAATTTAGCAAAATTAGGTTTTGATTATCAACTTTGTGACGAAAGTAATTTATATCAATTACTTGATGAAGCAATTTACGAAACCCCACCAATCGGTTTAAAAGAAGGATATTTAATCAAAGATGGCTATAACGAAGAATTAGACGAACTTAAAAGTATTAGAAGTGGTGGTAAAGACTTTATAGCTAGCTTAGAAGAACAAGAAAGACAAAGAACTGGTATTAAAACTTTAAAATTCGGCTATACAAA
>CANDCB010000059.1 GCA_947383065.1 uncultured Bacillota bacterium
AGATGTTTCTTCTTTATTTGTGCACTGATTATCTTCGTTTGGTTTACCATTATATATTAGTTTAATGCCCCCTAATTCAGTAGTTCTTACTATTTTCCAACAAAAGTTAGCAAATATTATATTATTATAGTTTACATCTCCACGATAATAATATATAGTTTTGCCATTAAAGTTTTCTGCTCCAAGTTCTGTTCCTGCTCTTATATATAAACCTTTACCATTAGTGTCTGAAGGATACGAGTTAAAATTTATTCCTGTATCTGAAGCTACATATTTGCTTGAAACATTATCTATTGGAATTTCATTAGATTCTTGGTGTTTCTTGCCAAAATCTATTATCCTATCTTTTAAAGACACAGGTGTATTATCATAAACTTCTCCAACCATACTTTTTGTTATATTTAATTTTGCCCACGTTCCTTTTAATGTTATCTTTTTCCATGGCATCTTAAAACTTGTATCATTTATTTTATAAGTTTTGCCTTCTTCATATTCTTGCTCTAAATATTTTTCATCAGAGTTTATTAATTCCCACCCTTTGAATTGATATCCAGAACAAGTTGGGCCATCTTTTTTTATATTAATAACTTCTAATACGGAATGTGCCTCTTTTTCATCTTTGATATTGCATCCTGAAGGAGCATTTGCTTCATATACAATATCATAACCATTATAAAGTACAGGACTCTCATTAGAATTTTTTACTTTTTCTTCTAAATCTCCTAATTTATAAATAATACTTTCTTTTTCATTGGTTTTATACAAGCCAACTTTATTACTTGAATTATCCAATAATTTTGCTTTTATTTTTAATGTAGCATCATATCCAGACATAAATGAATAGTGTTCTAATTCGTCATTAAATTCAGATACTTTCCAAGTAATTTTATTATCGATAAGCTCTATAGAACCTTGTGAGGCAGAAATATCATTTATTGAATTAACTTCGAAATCTTTATCATTAATAAAATCTATAACTTCAAGTTTTTCGTAAAATTCAAATGCTGTAGACGCTGTAAAAAGATTATTTTGTAAGTTTTCAACATATGCATTATATTGGTGATCACTTATTCTAATAATTTCTTCTGCAAATGAACTTCCCATTTCGTATTGAACTGCATTAATAACCAAATTAGAATATTTTTCCCTAAGTAAATCACTAATATATCCTTCATTTGGTGTATCAAGAATTGGATATCCATCACTTAAAAATAATATAATTAAATCTCTATCTGTGGTAGATTCATAATTTTCTTCCTCTAACATTTCTAAAACTTTATTTAAAGATTTATAATAATTCGTTGAACTTTTTGCTTCTAATTTACTAATTTCGGATGTTACTTTATTTTTATCATTTGAAAAACTTAATACAGATTCAATTTCAGAATTAAAAGAAATTAAAGAAATTCTATTATTAGAATTAGATAAAATTGCTTCAGAAAGACTTTTTGTATCTTCTTTAACTTTATCCAATTTTGATTTTTTATTTTTTTCCAACAACATACTTTCTGAAGTATCTAAAACTAAAATAATATCCTTAGGTTTATCAACTAATTTTAGTTTACTTGAAACATTAAAAGTTATTTCTGCTTCATTGCCTTTTATCCATCTCGCACTTTTTTCTATTTTCCAACTACCTGGTCCTTGGTCTTTATCAGATAAAATTTCCACACTTCTTACTTCATCTTCAGGTCCTGCATAAAATATTTTTGCTATACTATTAATAGGATTTAAAGGAGTTAATAGTGTTATAACAATATTAATTAAAATAATTAATAAAAGAACTAAAAATAATTTTTTACAAGGTATGTTAAAAGTTGCATTAAAATGCTTTTTTATCAAATTAAACATAAACTACAACTACTTTCTACTACAATAAAATTAATCTACTATTATTATTCAATATAATTATAGTACATATCAATCTAAAATAAAAGAAAATTATAAGAAATAAATGATTATTTGAGTTATTTTAAAATTTCTTTCACAAGTAAAGCAAATATAAAAGTATATATTTTATTTATTTTTAAGCAAAAAAATTCTAATGATTAATCATTAGAATAAAAGTTATTTTTGGCTATTTTTCTTGATAAAATTATAACTATCGCGGCACATGTCTTCAATAGACTTTTCCGTTTTCCAACCTAAATCTTTTAAAGCTTTACTTGGGTCAGCAAAAAATTCTTTTAAATCGCCTTCTCTCCTACTTCCATATTTATAATTTAGTTTTAAATTATTAACTTTTTCAAACGTTTCAACTATTTCTTTTACACTTACACCATGGCCAGATCCTAAATTATAAACATGTAATTTTTCTGGATTTTTTATAGCATATTCAATAGCTTTTAAATGTCCTTTTGCTAAATCTACTACATGGATATAATCCCTAATACAAGTTCCATCAAAAGTTTCATAATCATTACCAAAAATAGTTAGTTCTTTTAACTCTTTTATAGCTACTTTAAGAATATAAGGCATCAAATTATTAGGAATACCATTAGGATTTTCACCTATTAATCCAGATTCATGGGCTCCTACTGGATTAAAATATCTTAGTAAGGTAATTGTCCATGAGGAATCTGATGTATATAAATCTTCCATTATTTTTTCAATCATAGCTTTAGTAGATCCATAGGGGCTAGAAGTTACTCCTCTTGCCATTGTTTCAACATATTTAGGACTTTTTTGAATTCCATAAACAGTAGCACTAGAGGAAAAAACAATATTTTTACATTCAAATTCAGCCATTATTTTAAGAAGTACTAATGTCGAATTGATATTATTATCATAATACATTAAAGGTTTTTTTACCGATTCACCAACAGCTTTGTATCCAGCAAAGTGTATAACTCCATCAATTTTATTTTCAGTAAAAATTAATTTTAAAAGTTTTTCATCTTGGACATTTCCTTCATAAAATTTAACTTTTTTACTAGTTATTTTTTCTATTTTATCAATGACATCTTTTTTAGAGTTGCTTAAGTTATCAATAATTACTACTTCGTAATCATCACTTAGTAATTCACAACATGTATGACTTCCTATATAACCACAACCACCTGTTACTAATATTTTCATTTATTACTCCTTATTAATTCTAAATTTCTTCTTTAATCTCATAATTATGTTGTTCTTGGTTTAAAAAGTCTATATCATCATTTAAAACCGCTGCTAATTCATCGGCTTCAACTGGGACATCGTTATCAGCTCGCCATATAATTATTTCAGTTATTAAAGCTTCTTTATTCATATTTTCATAATTTTCTATAGGGTAACTGTGTGATTGAACTTCGAATTGTACTTGTTTTAAATCCATTGACATTAAATCATTTTTTAATTCAAGTAAAATATTGGCATTCATATGTCCAAACTGATCATCAAGATATTTCATATTTACATTTTCTTCCATAATAAAGTCTCCTTTTAAATAGTATAACAAATATCTAAAAAATTAATCAACATAAAAGAAATTTACAATAATTAACTTTATAATTATTCAACACTTTTTAAACTTTCAATCATATCTATTCTTTTTAAAGTAAAATGAGTTACATAATTTACTATAATAGTAAATGTACTTGATATAAGCGTTGCATAAAGGTAACTTTTTAAACTAATATTTCTAATAAAACGAGCATTTTCCATTTCAACTGTTCCAATGGTTAAATTAGTTAAAATATAACCAAAACCTAGTCCTAATATTATTCCAATAATGGTTAAAATTATTGTTTCATTGGTAATGTAATTATTAACTTCTTTATTGTAAAATCCAAGTACTTTAAGGGTAGCTATTTCTCTAGTTCTTTCAGCAATATTTATATTAGATAAATTATAAAGAACTACAAAAGAAAGCATAGCGGATAATAAAATTAATATTATAACTACTTTATCTAAAGAATTAAGCATATCTTTAACACTATCTATTAAAGTATTTGTGTGGATAACATTAATGACTGATTCATTAGCAATCAAGGAATTACTCATTTCCTCCTTTTCCTTTAAAGATAAAGGATTAGTATTTAAATACATTATATTAGGTTTATAGTTTATTTCTTCACTACTATTTTCGAAGGCTTCTTTAGAAACATATATATAATGGCCCATATAGTTTTTGACAATATCTGAAACTATAAATGTATATTCTTTTTTATTACTATCAAGAATTTTTATTTTGTCGTTAACTTTTATTTTATAAATATCAGCTATTTTATCTGTTATAATTGCTGAATTATTTTTTAATTTTATTTTTTCATTATTATTAGACACTAAATTAACTATTTTATTTATTTCTTCTTCTTTTTCAACGGCTAGGATATTGACATTAGAATTTTCTATAGTTCCCGTAATAATTTCTGCTAAAGTATAATCATTAATTTTTTCATCAGATACAATATTTAATAGATCAGCATTTTTTAAATTATCTAAATAAACTGTAACATCATATTTGAATGTTTTTACATATTGCATATTGGTAATATCAACTATTGAATCTTTAATACCAAAACCACATAATATTAAAGCTGTACAACCACAAATTCCAAATATTGTAACTAATACACGTTTTTTGTATCTAAAAATATTACGAATTGTAACTTTATTAGAGAATTTAAGATGTTGCCACAATGGTGTTATTCTTTCTAGTAAAATATTCTGACCAGAAGCTGGAACTTTGGGACGCATTAGATTGGATGGCTTTTCTTTTAAGACTTTATTAGCTGTGATTAAAGAAGAACCACAGATACATAATAAAGCAATTATAATACCCATTAATGTTGATAATAAATTTAAACCAAACTGAAAATTAGGAACATCAAATAAAAGTCTGTAAATTGTAAAAATTAAATAAGGAATTATAGTAAGTCCAACAATAACACCAAATAAAGCACCAACTGATGCCCCTATTCCAGAGAATAAAAGATATTTATATTTTATTTCATTATTACTAAAGCCAAGAGACTTTAAAGTTCCTATTTCACCACGATCATCTTCTATCATTCTATTCATAGAAACAAGACTAACTAATATAGCAACAACATAAAAAACTACAGGAAATAAATTAGCCAGATTTTTTAAACTATCTACTTGATTTATATATGATGAATATGTTTGATCATCGCTTCTATCATATATATACCATACAGGTGTTTTTAATTTTTCCAATTCTTCTTTAGCATCTTCTAATTCTTTTTTTATTGTAAGCTCATTTTCTTCATATTCACTAAGAGATGTTTTATATTTTTTTAAATTTTTATTATAAATATTTAAACCTTCTTGATAACTTTTTAAAGAAGATTTATATTTTGTATTATTTTGTTTTAGAGTTTTTGTTGCTTCATCTAATTTCTTTTGATTTTCATCTAAAGTTTTAAAAAGAATGGCCTGTTTTTTTAAATTTTCTAAATTGTTTACATATATTTGGTACTCGGCTGATGAGGGCGATGTATTTTTTAATAATTCTTCTATTTTATTAATATTGGCATTGTTTTCATTTATGGATTTTGCTAAATTACTAATCCCATATTTTTTTAAATTATTATTAAATTCTTTTTTGTTTGTTTCGATATTTTGATTTGCTTTATCTAATTCTTTTTTAGCTTTAACAAGGTCTGTGTTGGCTTTATCTAATTCTTTTTTTACTTTATCTAGTTCTTTTTTAGCATTATCAAGTTTTATTTTGGCATCTTTTAGCTCTTTATTGGATTTTTGCTCATTTTTTAATATTTCATTATTCGCGTCATTATAAATTTTATCGTATCTTTTTTGTTCTTGAACTTTTTTAAGACTATTAATACTTTCTTGAACATCATCTATTGTTTTTAAATATATGTTAGTTGATGTGATTAAATCTTTAGCTTTATCTACAGTTAAATAAGCATTTGTATAAATTTCACTATCAAAAGCAGAACTTAAAATATATGAATAATAATTAATGGTACCAGAACCAATTGTTGTAACCCCACGATTTTGATTAACTGCTGTGTTACTAAAATATAAAGGACTTCTTACACTGCCTACGATAATAAATTCTTTTTCTTTTATGTTGCTGTCAATAATTTCAATTTTGTCACCAATTTCGTAGCCTAGTTTAGTTAAAAAATTATCTTCAACAGTGATTTCATTATTAGCGATTGGTAAAGACCCTGAAACTAATTCAAGCTTATTAATATTATTAGGTAAAGAAGATATATTTAGAACTATTTCAGAAGCATCACTATTTAATAATATATCTTTAGAATAAACGCCTTCAACTTCTTTTACATTACTTGTTTCTTTTAATATTTTTAAATCATCTTCAGTAAGTCCACCAGTAGAAATAATTTTAAAATCATAACTGTTA
>CANDCB010000060.1 GCA_947383065.1 uncultured Bacillota bacterium
CCACAACACGTCACACTCTTTCCCTACACGACGCTCTTCCGATCTATATTTTATAGAATAATTCAAGTCATCAATATTTTCTATAGCTACAATTGTGGTCATTATTTTAGTTAAGGAGGCGATATCGGCCTTTTCACTTTTTTTTACCTCATATAAAATTTTGTCATCGGTCATATCATAGAGAATAGCTTTATCATAATGTAACTTTGGATAAGTCAGAGCAAATATATTTAATGGTATAAAAAGTAATAATATAAATAATAATTTTTTCATAAGTTAACCTTCCTTATTAATAATTATATCATTAAACTCTTTTAATAATAAAAATTTAGTTACTTTTTTTAGAGTAAAGTAATTTTTTAAAGTCTATTAATTTAGAAGAATTTTTATTGATTTTTTCATTTAATATGTTGGCTATACTTTTAGCTTCTCTTTCATCAAAACCTATAACATTTAATTTAAGTATTGCTGTTATAAAGTCATATATTCTAATTTCTCTTTTTTTGTGAATTAATGATGATGAAACAGCATATTGTAAAATAAAATTCATTAAGCGATAAAATTCTTCAGGAATACCAATGTCTTGTAAGCGGTCATATACTACATCAAAAAGTAAATCCCATTCTCTTGGGGGAATAGTCATTTGAGGAAGTTTATACATAAATGAATAAAATTCATATTCTTTAGTTATTTGGGTTTGTGTGGCAGTTTTATCAAGAGGAGCATCATTTTCTAGAATTTCTAAACTTGGCTTTTCTTTTGGATTTATAGGAGTTTCACCAGCATTTAAGCTTTCTTTTATTTTTTGTGTTTCTTCAGTATAAAAGTCTTCATCTTTATAATTAACTATACGTGAAATACCAAAAACTTTTTCATCTAAGGTTGGACCATTATTAAAATTAAGAATCTTTTTTTCTTGTTGTTTAGAACTTTCTTGATTATTTTCGTTTAAGCTTCTTAATAATTTTTCATTTTCTTCGTATTCTTTTTGACTTATTTTATAATCATCATGTAACATTTTAATTATTGTTCCTATGCCCATATATCCAATACCACAACAAAAAAATATTGGATTATAAGTTATTAAAGAAATAAGAGCACTTAAAAAAGTTGGGCCAAAAATAAGTATAGCTTTTTTTAAAGTATCTTTTCTTCTTTTTGCCATATCATCTTCGAAAGTATCAACAAATTCTTCTAGTTGAACTATATATATCATTTCTTTTAAAGTTGTGAATCTTTTTTTCATAAAAATACCTCGTTTAAGTAGTTAATATAGCATAGAAAGAAAGATAAAGCAATTATTCTAAAAATTTATTAACCGCTTCCTTTATCTTAGGTAACTCATAACCGAAAGCTTGGCAAGTATTCCAACCGCATTTTTGAGCTAATAAAATATTACTTGATAAATCGTCAATAAATAAAATCTTAGAAGGATCTATATTTAAATCTTTTGAAACATATTCAAATACTCTTATATCATTTTTTCTTAAGCCGATTTCAAAAGATAAATAAACTTTATCAAATTTTTTTAGGTCATATTGTGAATCAATTCTTTTTTTATCAAAAGGTAATAAATCAGATAAGATTCCTATGCGACATTTTTCTTTTAACGAATGAGCAAATGAAACTACGTCTTTATAATATGATATATTACTAAATTCTTCTTCGTAGGCTTTTTTAAATTCTTCAAAAGAAACATTAATATTTAAATTTTTTTGAACTAAAGAAATCCACTCGCGAATTTCTTTATCTTCATGTAAGGTTCCAGCTTCTTTTTTTGAAGGGGTTTCATTAACCCATTTTTTTAAGATTTCTTCTTCTGTTAAACTTTGGTTATATCTTTTAACCAATCTTATCTTAGCTTCTTTTAGTTCTCTCATATTTTCTTCGTGGCTTTCAACTACTCCACCCCAGTCAAATATTACTATTTTATCCATTATATATTACTCCATTTCTAATTAATTATATACTTATTATTAATATAAACTTAAATTATGGGTAATTTCAAGTCTTATAATAATAAATTTAAACATTTTAAATTTTCAAATAAGTGTAATATAAATGATAATTATTCATATAAATTTATTGAATAAGTGATACAATATAATTAAGGAGGATTATAATGAAGAAAACTTATGTTTTAGCTATTATTGGTGTGATTGGCATCTTAACATTTGTAATAGCAGTTGCGACTTTATTATTACATAATAAAGAAATATATACTATGGATGCAACAGTTCTTAATTTATCAGGTGATAAATTAACAGTACAAGATAAAAATAATATAATTTATACTCTAAGTGATAAAAGCTTTTTAGATTTAAGTGTTGGTGATCGTATTTTAATTGAATATACTGGTCTTTTAGATGCTAAAAATAATGAACAAGATATTAAAATTATCTCATATACAAAAGCAAATAATGAAGATAAGGATGAAGGAAATAATAAGACTAAAAATGAAAATATTTTCCCTGACTCTTGGCAAGATAATGGAATATTTAAACAATATTATACTTTAGCCTATACTAAATTACAAAAAATGAGTATAGAAGAAAAAATTGGGCAATTAATACTAGCTCGTTATAATGAAAGTAAAGCAAAAGATGATTTAAAAAAATATTATTTAGGTGGTTATGTTTTCTTTGAAAAAGATTTTAAAGATAAAGATACTTCAACTGTCCAAAATATGATTAAAGAATTGCAAAGTATTTCTAAAATTCCTCTTTTAACAGCGGTTGATGAAGAAGGAGGAAAAGTTGTTAGAGTTAGTAGTAATCCAGCTTTAGTTAAAGAAAAATTCAAGTCTCCACAAGAACTTTATAAAAATGGTGGTTTTGATTCAATAAAAAATGATACAGTTAATAAAAGTAAAATCTTAAAGAATTTAGGATTAAATCTTAATTTTGCTCCTGTCGTTGATGTAGCGACAAGTGAGTCATCCTATATGTATGATCGAACAGTAGGTTTAGATAAGGATGGAACTAGTACTTATGCTCAAACAGTTATAGAAGCTAGTAAAGGTACAGGTGTTAGTTATACATTAAAGCATTTCCCTGGTTATGGAGATGCTATAGATACACATAGTAATGTAACAAGAATTGATGAAACTTATGATAATGTTGTAAATAATTATTTGCCTCCTTTTAAAGCGGGTATTGATGTACAAGCAGAAGCTGTAATGGTTAATCATAATATCTATGACAGAATTGATAAAGATAATCCAGCTTCATTATCACCAGGTATTCATAATATGCTTCGTGATAGATTGGGCTTTACAGGTATTATTATGACAGATAATTTAGATATGGGAGCTGTTTCAAATATTGGTGATACGACGGTTAAAGCTATTTTAGCAGGAAATGATATGATTATTACTACGGATTATCAAGCTAGTTTTAATGCTATAAATGATGCTATTAAAGCAG
Organism: uncultured Bacillota bacterium; assembly: GCA_947383065.1. The sequence goes on from CANDCB010000060.1 coordinate 3,426, forward strand.
GAGAAATCAGTGAAGAAACAATTAATAAGTTAGCTTTTAGAGTCATTTCATGGAAATATTATAAAGGTTTAATGTTTGAAAATCAAAAATAAAAAAGTTATAACATTTAGTTGGCACGTATAAAATAAATAGTACGTGTCTTTTTTATATACTTTTTTACTTTAAATTTTAAACATTAAAAAAAGTCCTCTTTATAGATTATCTAACATATGTTTTTTTATATGTAATAACTATAAAAGGGCTTTAAATTTTTTTAATTTTAATAATTTTCGCTTTTTAATTCAAAATAGCTTTGTGGATGATTACAAACTGGGCATACTGTTGGAGCAGATTTACCGATTACAACGTGTCCGCAATTTCTACAAATCCAAATAGCATCTTCATCTTTACTAAATACTACTTTATCTTCAATATTACTTAATAGTTTACGATATCTTTCTTCGTGTTGACGTTCGATTTCTCCAACCATTTTAAATTTAGCTGCAAGTGCTTTAAATCCTTCTTCTTCAGCAACTTTAGCAAATTCATCATACATATCAGTCCATTCGAAGTTTTCACCTTCTGCGGCTGCTAACAAGTTAGCTTCTGTTGATGGAATTTCTCCGCCATTAAGTTCTTTAAACCACATCTTTGCATGTTCTTTTTCATTATTTGCTGTTTCTTCAAAAATCGCAGCTATTTGTTCATATCCATCTTTTTTAGCTTTAGAAGCAAAATAAGTATATTTATTTCTAGCTTGTGATTCGCCAGCAAATGCTGTCATTAAATTTTGTTCTGTTCTTGAACCTTTTAGTTCCATTACTAATCCTTCTTTCTACTTTTTATATTAAAGAGTTACCTCTTAATATATTATTTTTTATTTTTTATTGTTAGTCTTTAAGCAATTTATACAAGTACCATCAAATACAAAGTTGGCATTATTTATTTTAATACCATATTCTTTTTCGAGCTTTTTTACTAACTTTAAATAATTATTATTATATAAGTCTATTATATTTCCACACTTACTACAAACTAAATGACCATGTAAATTAGTATTTATATCATATCGATAGCCATCACATGAAGTTAAAATCTTTTCTATTTTACCCTCTTTAACAAGTTTTTTTATATTTCGATAGATAGTTGCTTGACCAATTTTAATATCTTTGTTAACTATCTGGGTTAATTCTTGTATTGTGGGATGAACCATATTTTCTTGTTTAGACATAATATTTATAATACAGTCTTTTTGCTTTGTATTTCTTGCTTCCATATAATTCCCTTATTGATAATGATTATCAATACAATTATATCATTTTTGATATTTATGTCAATAAATTATCTAAGTAGAAAGTCTTTTTTATTTATTTATTTTTTTAACTTTTACGGCAGTTCCATAAGCTATAACTTCAGCTGCACCATTCATAACAGATGAAGAACCATATCTGATGTTTATAATTGCATCTGCTCCTAAGTTATTAGCATCATCTACCATTCTTTTAGTAGCAAGTTGTCTTGCTTGTTGAAGCATTTCTGTATAACCAGCAATCTCCCCACCAACAATAGTCTTCATTCCGGCCATAAAATCACGACCAATATTTTTAGATTGGACAATTTGTCCTTTTACCATTCCTAGAGCTTCTGTTATCTCATATCCTGGTATATAATCAATATTTACTAGCTTCATCTTCTTCTCCTCCATTTATTTCTTTTATTCTAATTATGAGATTATAAATAATTCCTGATAAAGGTAATGCAAATAATGCAATTAAAATCCAATAAATTAACCATGGAATCTTATCAGTTTCCGTAAATTGAAAATAACTTATAATTACAGGGACAAAAATTATTATTACACTAAATATTAAGCTTGAGACTATGGCCCCAACTATTTTTTTCTTTTTATTTGTTTTTAAATTTCTCATTGTAAAGCCCTCCTTATTTAAAACATTCATGGTTACAAAGTATTTGGTTATATCTATATTTTGAAAAGTTTCTCCTTTTTTAAGTATTTCCTCACACATATTTTTGGTTGTTTTATATTTTTCTTCTTCAGCGTTAATTTTTTTTATTCTATCTTGGATGCAATCAAATAAAGAAGTTTCTTTAGTTTCTAACTGTTCTAATTCTTTTATTGATACACCAAGTTCTCTTAAAAATTTTATTGTTTGAAGTTTCTTGATATCACTTTCATTGTAAATGCGATAATCATTTTCTTGATTTCGACTCGGTTTTAGTAAACCATGTTCTTCATAATATCTGATACTTTTTTTAGATAACCCTACTTTGTGTTCTACTTCATTAATAAACATATTATCCTCCTTTCTTTAGCTCAATATACACCTTTACCTAAGGTTAATGTCAATAGAATTTGAACGTTTTTTTAAAATATTAAAAAATAATTTTGAAATAATGTATTTAAGAAAAAAAGACCTTAAATCAAGGGTCTATTGTTCTGTTACTTCTTTGACATTGGAAATAGAAATTATGCCTTCGATAATTTTCGTTTTATTTAAGTATCTTGCATCATAATCAAGTACTAGTTCTAATAATTCTTGTTCATTACTTTTTTCTTCTCTTTTTATTTGGCGTAATTCAATTTTCTTTTTATTTAAATATTCATCGATTAAAGTAATTGTTTTATTTACATCTTTTTCTATTAATACTTCTAAATTTACTCTAACATATCTTTCAAATTTATCAGAAATATTATGGGCATATGAAAGAATTAAATAAACTACTAAAGTAGCTATTATACCACCCATATAAAAACCTGAGCCAACTGTTAAACCGATACAGGTTACAGAAAGTAAGCCAGCAGCAGTAGTTACTCCTTTAACATTCATACCCTTTTGCATAATTGTTCCAGCACCAATAAAACCGATTCCGGATAAT
>CANDCB010000061.1 GCA_947383065.1 uncultured Bacillota bacterium
AAAAGATTATTCAAGTATTAGACTTGCAATTTATAAAATGCATCATGAATTTAATTCAAATTTAAAGTATTATGAAAATGAAAGATTAATGATTAAAGCAGAGGGCTTCAAATGGCTTAATGAAAAATATTATCGTAAATCATATTTAGAACATTTAGAAAAAACTAAGCTAGCATTAGAAGGAACAAAAATTTAAAAATTAAAACCTATAATTTAAAAACTTTAGACTATGGAAAAATTCCCATAGTTTTTACTACATATAATGCTATTTTAAATTTTAGTAACACTTTCTTAATAGTATAAAAGAGGCTTTTATTAAATCATATAAAGAATAAAGAGATAAGCAAAATATAAATGATACTAAAAAGTTTAAGGAAAATTGTTTTAACGATGGGATTACAAATAATCCAAAATCTAGATTTCTAGGATTATTTAGTAACGGAAAATCAAAATAGCAAAAAATATTTATTATAATTAATACAATAGTAGCATAAAAAATTAAAAGTATATCTTTTTGAATACTATCTAATAATTTATCTAGTCTTATCCTAAGATTTTCATCAGTATTTTTTTTAGATTTTTTTAAAATATCATTAATTGAAGTTGATATAAAACTGAAACTTGTAAAACATAATCCTAATAAAGTTAACAACGTTTCAATTAAAGATTTTGAATCTGTTAAAAATATATCACTACTATATGATAGGGAGGCCAATATTGAAACTATTACACATAAACTAATAATTAAATATTTTTTCATTTTAACCTTGCTCCTTAAATTTCTCTATAGTTTCAATTTTATCAAAAGAATCAACAATTATTTTAATTTGTTCTGCAGTTAATAAATTATTTTTTAAATCTTCATAAGTGATTGGAATATTTACCTTAGTACTTTTTTGTTGACTACTTATACTTTGCTTTTGCCCATTGGAATTAAGCGTCCTAAGCTTCCATGTTCCACCGCCAGCACTTATGTATTTTATAAAAGAGTCAATACCTACTTTATTGGGATTTAAATTTCCTTCTTGATTACAAAAATTTAGAGTTACAATATCTGAACCTACATTCTTTTGTGCTTCTTTTAAAAAATTATTTGCATCGTCTTCAGCATCAAACATATTTGGTGCAACTAATTTAAACTCTATATTGAATACTTTTGAGTTTCCATCAAAATAATTCCAAAAGTTTTCTTCTTCAATTATTGGATTCAATTCAATTCTTATATCTTTTTCTTTCAAATTGCTATTTATTATATTTTCCATAACTGTACTACAAGTATTGTAGTTTTCAAAGACCTGAGTATTAGATTCTATTAAAAATTTTTGCGATTTTAAATCAATAAAAATATTTACATAAGGATAATCATTATCCTCTGTTTCTATAATATCATTTTCTACCAATTCTCTTTTATTAAATTGTTTCTTTCTTGCTAATTTACAATGTAATAGATCTTCATATTTGTTCTTAAAAATAAGATAATAAATTCTATTTTGATATTGAGATACAAACTTTTTTTCAGTTTCAATCATATCAAAAAAATCTCTAAAAATTTTATTCTTTGAATCAGAATCGTTTTTTAAGTCTAAATTAAATATACTTGACTGATCTGGAAATAAAATGTTTCCTCTAAATCCATAAAATAAATTACTATTCATAACCTCTCACTATCCCCAAAAAACCTATAATTGTCAACTATGTTACCATAAAAAACAAAAAATGTCGATTAAACTTGGTAAATTTTGGTAATTTTTGAATTTTTCTTGTATAAAACACAAAAAAATATTATAATTTATTTATCAAGTTATTAAGAACTTTGTTTGTTAAATGTTCATAACCTAACAAACAATCGCTCCAAATGTAATTAAGTCCCTATTTTAGGGACTTTTTTAAACGTTTTAAAATTTACCTAACATTGACCTAACATTTTTAAATATTTAAAAGTTATAAACTTAATAATTCATTAGTTTTATCATTATTTGATTTTCCTTAATAATATAATCATCTTTTATGAATTATAATATAATCATCTTTTATGATTTACCAAGATTCGGCACTATAAACGACCTCGTGTGTTTTTTCATTATATGCTGCAATTAAGAATAGACCGTGATTACAATAATCTGAACCATCACATGTTCCATTAACTAAATATATCATGTAATCATTTTCGTTTTTATATTCAGATGGTGTTGAATAAAAGGCATTATTTAGTAAATCTTTTTCGGTATATTCATTTATGTGACCAATCCATTTAGACTGTTTATTATATTTTTTATCAAATTTATCAAGTGTCATATTTTTATCAATATAATATAATGTATATCTTGTTCCCCCTTGTAATATTCCGGGAGCATATAAGAATTTAATATTTTCTACATTTTTAGGGATTTTACTTGGAAATACTTGTTTTAATTTGGGTGTTATAAAAATATGATAACTATAATATTTAGGATTTGTCATGGGATTTAAAAATTCAGTAATTATTATTACAAATAGTGCAATAAAATAATAGAATAATAATAAAAAAGTTATTATTATTGAAATGATTTTAAAGATGGAGATAACTTTTTTTTGTTTATTTTTGTATATAATAATTACAATTATAATGAATAAGATAAATGGAATAAACGCAGCTAAAAATATTGTTAATTGTGCTTTAAAAGGAAATCCAATTGAGTCATATGATAAGAGTAGTCCAATTATAAATGTTATTATACTCATTATTAAAGGAAATCTAACTTTTTTAATGTAGTTATCTCATTGCTTTTATTATTCATTATAGTACCTCGTATTTTTGAAGAAATATTTTTTTGTTATATAATCCTGTTTTTTAAACAAAATATTTTATGTAAATTAATTACAAGAAAAGGATTTAGGTTATTTTATATATATTATAGTTATTAATTAATTATTTCAGATATTATTAATAAATAAGAACATGGTAATTTATTAACGAGTTATTGTGTTATTAGAATTTAACTTTTGATAATCTAATCTTTCTAATTCAAAAACTTTGGCTGATTTTTGTGTAAAACCTATTTTTAAAGCAATAGCAGCACTTCTTTCATTGATAGCAAGAATTCTGATTTTATTAATCCCTTGTTCAAAGATTTTATTTACTATAAAACTTAACGCTGTTTGTCCTATTCCTCTATTTTGAAATTCTTCTATAATGTGGTAAGTAAAACCGCAAGATTCTGAATCTCCACTTATGTCAAATCTTCCTATAACTTGAAAATTACTATTAATAATATAATAATGGTAATGAATTGTTTGATTTGTATCATCTTCAATATCATAAATATATCCATGATTTTTACCATATTGTCTAATGATTATGTATTGTTCATTATATTTAGTTAAAGGTAAAAAGTCTTCTATGGATTCTTTGTTTTTATTGAAACGAAATTCTAAAGGCATCATATTATCAATTATATTATTAGGTTCTAGCATATAAATTCTCTCATTTCTTGCTTTTAATTTTTATGGATAAAATACTTTAAAAATATATATTAGAATTTATTTTTTATCCAATTTAATATTAAATTACTTATTTCTTCTTCTTTGTTAAAGTAGAAATGGTTTGTATTTTCTATAATTTCGTATTTAAAATCAGGACAATTTTTGGCTTTTTCTTTTAATAAATCTAGGTGTAAATAATTATCTGTTTCATCTGCTCCTGAAAAAGTTAATATTGGAACATTAATGGATTCAAATTGATACCAATTTTCTGAATTGCCCATAATTGGTAAATTATCTAAATTAGAATTTTCTTTAAACCAATTATAATATGTTTCTGAACTCATATACATATAGTCTTCTATTAAATTACTGATAATCTTAGTTGGTTTATTATTATCGATATTTTCTTTTGCTTCTTTTATTAGTTCTTTGTAATCTTTTTGACGTAATAGATGTAGTCCAACCATATCTGGAGCACTAGCAAGTATTAATCCTAAAATATTTGGATGATTTTTATAATAATAATATATTAATTTGTTACAACCATAGCTATGTCCCATAAGAATAAATTTTTTATAGCCAAGTTCTTTTGCTTTATTAATTGCTAGATCAATATCTAAGATACAGTCTTCAAAGATTTCATACATGCAACCAATTCTTTTAAAAGAACCATCTTTCATTAATATATCATTTTCTATTGAATGTCCTCGATTATGTTCGTAAAGGAATCCTATATTATTTTTAGATAACATGTTTCCACAGACAATAGCAAAATAATTATCAAGAATAGTTTGACACATGCCATGAATAAATATTACACAAATATCTTTTTTATGGTTATTAAAATGTATTATAGGAAGTCGTAATCCGTCTTTAGTGAATGCATTGTTAATAAATTCTATATGATTCATATTCATATAATCTTTCCTTCTTAAATTAGTTTGAGATGATAATTATATTATTATCGTAGTCAAAAATTATAAATTCTGTTGTTCCATAATCAGTTTCTTTTAAATCTTTGATTATTTTTATATTATTATTTAATATTTTATTATAAATTATTTTAACTTCTTCTATATTATTATATTTAAATTTAATTAAGTTACTTGAATTTACTTTTGGAGGAAATTTAATAAATTCTTTTTTAGCACTATTATAATCTTCAAGCATTAATTCTGCATTATCATTTTTAAGTTTTACCCAATTTATAGGATTACCTGCTGTTTCAACTATTTCGAAATTAAAAAAATCTGTGTAAAATTTAATAGATTTATTAACGTCATTGACAAGTAGTTCATTAATTATTTTCATTTTTTTCTCCTTATTAGTTTATTAATCTTTTATTTTTATTTATAAAAGATTTATTATGTTTAAATTATACTATATATGGCTAAATATTGCTATATTTGTAAGTTTGTAATAATTAATAAAATTACTTACCTATAAATTGTTTACTTTTATTTTAAAAAAGATGATAAAAAGGTTAATTGCTTCCTCTTTGTATATCTTTGACTAAAGTTTTTTTGATAATTCTTTCACCATTTTTAGCACCTGTTCCCAGAGCTAAAATCTGAGATTTTGTTTCACTTTCTAGCCATTCTATATATCTATCAATATTATCAGAATTTATTAGATATTTGTTTTTAATATCATCATAATTATCAGTTTTTTCAAATAAGCTATAGTCAAATTGTTGAAAAAAGTTTAAGTATAAACCATAGGGATTATTAATTTTAACGTTAATTTTTAATTTTTTTATATCTAAATCAAATATTCTTCTTTCTTTTTTAGTTACACTGGTTAATTCACTTAAATCAGTAATAATATAATCTGGACTATTAAATATTCTTCCATTATTATTTACTCTTTTTATTACAATTGATTTGTAAGGGTTTTCACCTTTTAGCTTATGATATATTCTTTCTATTTCCAAGGCAAGAATTAAATCTATTTCATCTTTTTTTAAAGTTTCTTTTAGTATGCCATTTAATAGTTGCATTTTATAATTTGTAGGTAATACAGAATACATAGCTATAATTATGTTTATTGATTGATCTAGAGTAGATTTAGCATGATATGCAAATTCATAATATATTTCTCTAGGACAGTTGCCTCTATAGGGATATACGCCATTTTGTGCGGCTAGATTTACATCACTCCATGTAAATTCAACTCCTGTTCCATAACTACCTGTATAAATAAATTCACCTGTTTTTGTAATATTACTTATTCTTATTGGAAATGTTCTAATTACCATAATTGTTTGAAGTAGTCTTTCTGGTGATATTCCAGAATCAGCAAGTAATTGTGAAGTTGAAACATTTCTACTTGTAACAAAAGGATAATTTCCACTATGATTTAAATCTAGATCACAGCCTTGAGCACCTTCTAGCATTACATATTCAAAAGGATTATCTAGATGTTCATATAATCTTTCTAGCCATTCGTAATTAGAGCAAACAATAGCGTTTTTAAATGTTTTAAAAAATTCTAATTTTTTATCTCTTAAAATTTTTTCACCAGTAACAGCACCACAGCCGTTAAATGTTGAGCCACTTTTAATATGCTGTCTTTCATGTTGTTTGTGTCTTTCGGTAATTAGAGGAACCATTTCATGAACATATATTTTTCTATCTCTTAAATATTTTTGTACTTGTTGGTATTCATTTTTAAATGTTTTCATGTCAATAGCGGAACCTGGTCCAATAAATAGTTCTGTGTTTGGATTAACTGATGATACAGG
>CANDCB010000062.1 GCA_947383065.1 uncultured Bacillota bacterium
TATAAACGAGGAGTTAGAACAGTTATTACAGTAAAAGCTAGCGAATTAAAATATAATTTCGAAGACGATGACAACACTGACGATAATACTCCAGCGGAAATTCCAGAGGATTGGAAAGACAATGGTATATTCTCTGCTTATTATGAAGATGCTTATAAAAAGTTAAAAACTATGTCTAGAAAGCAAAAAATAGGCCAATTATTAGTAACTAGTTTTGTCGATGATGATAATATAATTGATTTAATTAAAAAATATGAAATCGGCGGCGTCGTAATGAACCATGGTGGTAATTTTGAAAATAAAACAAAAAGTCAAATCAAGTCTTTAACCGATAGGATGCAAAGTAATTCAACTATACCTATATCAATTATGGTTGATCAAGAGGGAGTTTCTGGTCATCGTGATGTAACTAAAATTACAGATCTTGGAATTGAAGCAAAAACTCCAAATGAATTATTTGTAGAAGGCGGATTTGAATTAATTAGAACATATAACAAAAATTTAAATAATGCCCTTACAGAAATGGGAATAAATACTAATCTTGGAGCCGTTTTAGATATATATGAAGATTGGGATACTTCACAAAGAGACAGAATGATAGATAAAGAAATTCTTAAAATAACTCCTAGTACTAATACAAATAACATACAAGAATATGCAAGAGTAATGATAAATAATAGTAAGAATACAAAAATAACTTCAGCTCTAAAACATTTTCCAAATGGGACTTATTATGATTGGTTATCTAAAGACGAAGTTGAAAATATTTTATTAGAACCATATAGAGCAGGAATAGAAGCCGGGGCCGAACTTATCGTAGTAAGTCATGCAAAAGCTGAACAGTTAGGTGATACTAGCATATCATCTCTATCTAGACCAATTCATGATAAACTATATAATGGCTTAGGCTTTACGGGAGTAACTATTTCAGACGGATTCGATTGGTATGAAGGAACAGTACCATCTAACAAATATGTTGCAGCTTTTGCTGCAGGTAATCATTTAATAATGGTTGGAGATAGAAAACCTTCAGATGACTGGTCTTCAGGCCACGGTGCTGAATATTTAGAAGAAGCTTATAATCAAATTAATAATGCAATTGATAATAATACAGTAATTGATGGCGTAACCTTAAATGAAGAATATTTAGATAAGATGGTCTTTAAGATTCTAGCTTGGAAATATTCTAAAGGATTATTAGAAGGAACTGGCGGATCAAATAACTCAAATAATTCAAATAGTCTTCCTAGTGATTGGAACGATAATGGATTATTCTCAGATTATTATGATAAAGCTTATAAAAAATTAAATGAAATGAGTTTAGAAGAAAAAGTAGGGCAATTGTTAGTAATGACATACAGTAATGCCTCTGATACTCAATCAGCAGTTAAAAATTATAATTTAGGTGGAGTTATATTCTTTAAAAAAGACTTTGATGGAAAAACAGAAGCGAATGTAAAAAGTATGATAAACAATTTACAAAATCAAGCCAAAATACCTTTATCGACCCAAGTAGATGAAGAAGGTGGAATAGTTACTAGAATAGCTAGTAATAATAATCTAGTATCCTCAGAAAAAACAAATTATCCAAATTTATTTAAAGAGTATACAAGAAGTGGATCAACATACAATGCATTCAAATCACCAATTGACTTATATAATGATGGTGGATATGAATTAATAAAAACAGAAACACAAGTAAAAACAAATGTCTTAAAAAGACTTGGTTTAAATGTTAATTTAGCTCCTGTAGTCGATATATCAACAAGTGGATACATGAGAAACAATAATAGATCAATAAGTGGTGATGTTAATATCGTAAAAGAATTTGCTAAAACAGTAATAAGTAGTAATAATAGTCAAGAAACAGGAGTAAGTTACGCTTTAAAACATTTCCCTGGATATGGAAATAATGACGATACGCATGTATTTAATAATAATCCTGATACATCAACGATGGATTACTTAAAAGCAAATAATTTCGTACCATTTAAAGTGGGAATTGACGCTGGCGCAGAACTTATATTAGTAAATCATTTAAAATATACTGCAATAGACGCAAATAATCCTTCCATATTATCAAAAAAAGTTCATGATATATTATTTAATGATTTAGGATTTACAGGTCTTGCAATAACAGATGATCTAAATATGAATACCGTAAGTGGAATAAGTGATAGATTTAAAAGAGCCTTCGCGGCAGGAAATCATCAATTATTAGTTTCAAGCGAATATGAAGCTGCTTACAACCAAATACTAAATGCTGTTCAAAATGAAGAAACTATTGAGGGCGTAGTTTTAAATGAAGAATATTTAAATAAAATGGTCTTTAAAGTATTAGCATGGAAATATTATAAAGGATTATTAACATAAAGGAGGATAGGGTATGAAGAAGTTAACTGATAAATTAAAAAACAATAAATTTTTCCAAAATAAAAAGAATATTAAAATCTTAATCTTCATTGCTATCCTTTCTGCTATTACTTTAGTAGGATATTCTCTTGCATACTTTTATTCAAGAGGATATCTTCCTAATAGTTTTGTTACAGCTGCTTATGATGTAAAAATAGAAGAAAACTTTGCTGGTACTTGGGGAACAAAAGAAGTAAAATTTGTTAATAATGGTTCTACACCAGTTGTATTACGAGTTAGTTATATAGAAATAATGAATAATTTAAAAAAACAATTAATTTTAAATAATAGATATCGTGGGATTGATGTCGTAAAAAAAGGTTGGACTAATGACTGGATATATAATTTTGTTGATGGTGGAGATGGCTGGTACTATTTCAAAAAAGTTTTAAAAGGAAAAGATGAAGTTCAAGTTTTAAATTCTATTAAATTTAATAGTGGTTTATTTGCTGAAGATTCAGAAGACTATATAGACTATTTAGAAAGTGAATATGAATTAACTTTTAATTATGAAGTTACTCAATCTTCACAAAAATCAATAAAAGAATTGTGGGGGATTGATGCAACAGTGAATGGAGATGATATCGAATGGGGATTTTAAAAGTAATTAAATTTATCGTCCATATGTTATCAGAGATATGTTATTTATTGATACTTCTATATGCTTTAGTATGTGTACCTATTATATTTAATTATAAACCATTAGTTGTATTATCTGGTTCAATGGAACCAACATATAAAGTTGGCAGTGTAATATATTATCATCCTGTGGATGAAAATGAACTAAAAGAAGGAGATGCCATAACTTTTACTTATGAAAATGGCGATTATATTACACATAGAATAAATAGTATTATAGATAATCTATATGAAACAAAAGGAGATGCTAATAATTCTCCTGATGTAAAAAAAATAAGTTATAAAGATATAAAGGGAAAAGTCGCTAAGATGTCTATCCCTTATATAGGATACTATATAAGTTTTATAAATACCCATTTATATTTACTTATTATAGTGATAATAATTTTGATATCTGAGTTTTTACTTGGCAGTGTAAAAGCTTTTGATATAGATAAAAAAGATAGAAAAGAAGGAAGTAGAATATGAAGAAAAATAAAAAAACACCATTAGTTGCTTTAGTATTGTTACTTATAGTAGGAATTGTAGGAGGTACTATAGCATATTTTTCAGGAGTTGCTAATTTTGAAAATGTTTTTCAGTCACAGACTTTTAAAACAGTAGCTACAGAAACCTTTGATGCTCCAGAAAATTGGACACCAGGAACTATAACTCCAAAAACAATAGAAGTAAAAAATGAAGGTAAAGTACCAGTTGTAGTAAGAGTTACAGAAGTTTCTAAAGAATGGGCTAAATCTGATGGTACAAAAATAAATGAGCCAGATGGCGCTGAAAAAGGTGCTATTATCCATTACTCAAATACAGACAAATGGAAGAAACTTACTGGAAACGATAATGTTTATTACTATTATGAAGTTTTAAATCAAAATGCGATAGCTCCTTCATATATAGAATCAGTTGAATATAATGAAAGAGTTTCGTCAAATAGTGACGGATCTGTTTGTACAGAGACTACAGGAGAAAATAATAAAAAAATAATTACATGTGAAGCAAAAGATTATGCTGGTGCTACATATAAATTAACCTTAAAAGTTGAAACTGTTCAAGCTGATTTAAAGGCTATTAAATCTGTATTTGAGTTAAGTGATGAAGATATTACAACTTTATGGGGTGCTGGAACTATTCAATAATTTTTCATTATTGAAAAAAAGAAAAATAATTTATTCTTTTTAAAATTAAAATATAAAGAAAAACATATCAATCAAAAAGGAGTTTGACTATGAAAAAAATATTATCAATGATTATTTTCTTAAGTTTAATAATAATACTGCCAGTTAGAGCATTAGACAATAAATTGGTTTTTACAAATACAGGTGACAGACTATATTATAAAACTGAAATATTTGATGAAAATACTTTTATTAAGCATTTAGATATGGTTCCTGGAAAATCATATAAAGATGAATTAGGTATTGAAAATGATACTAATTATGATTATAAACTTTATATGAAAGTAAAATTAAAAGAACAAAGTGCTAAAGCTCAAGAATTACTTAAGAATATTGAAATGATTATATATTTAGATGGTAAACTTTTATATGAGGGATACGCTGACGGAAAGGATTATTCTAGTACAGGTATTGATTTCCTAAAAGAAGCAATATTTATTGGTGAATATAAAGCAGGTTCAAATGGTCAAATAGAAGTAAATACTAAACTAAAAGATAGTTTTACTGATATAAATAATCATGAACAATCTATTATAGATTGGGAATTCTATGCTGAATATAATGACTTAATAGTTCCAATAAACCCTGATACAGGAATGAATACTAACAAATATTTAACAATAATTTTAATCAGTTTATTAATAGTAATACTATTAATGTTAATGTATATCTTTATAGTGGAAAAAAGAAAAATAACTATAAAAAGGTTATAAAAAAGAATGAATTAAAATTAAATTATATGTTTTATAATGAAAAGGCTTTTAAATAAGTCTTTTTATTTTCATAAATTTTTCATAATATCTTCATATAAACAGGGTATGATAATTTATGTTAAAGAAAGGAAGAATATGAAGATAGAAATTATAGGTTCAAATACAATTAATGGTATCAAGTTAAAAAAAAGAATTTTAAATGTCGTAAATTTAATTGACGAAAAAGTAGTTATTTCTTTAGTAGAGGATTATGATCAAAAAAATCTTCCTTTTTTATATATAAATGGAAGGTTAATTAGTAAAGGAAGAATCATTAGTGAAAAGGAAATTGTAAAGTATTTGCAAAATGGATTTAATGAATAATTTATAAATGATATAATTTTTATGATAGGAGAGATGTAATATGGCATCGGCAATAATACATTTATGTGTTGCATACGAAGTAAATAAATATTTAAAAATGGATGAAAATAAAATATTAATAGGATCCATTGCTCCAGATATTGCTAAACAAATTGGCCAAACTAAAGAAATATCTCACTTTTTAGATCATACTAATGAAGATGATATACCAAATATAGATAAGTTTTTAGAAAAATATCAATCAGAGCTTAATAAACCTTTTGAAATGGGCTATTTTATTCATCTTTTAACTGATAAATATTGGTTCAGAGATTATGTATATAAATATATTGAAAGATTTACAAATGATGCCAATAAGAAAAAAATAACCTATACAGCTATAAAAGATATTATTTATAATGACTATACAAATATAAATATTGATTTAATAGATAAGTACATGTTACCCCTTGATATATTTTCAAATGAATTTGAACCAATAGAAAGTAAAATAACGGAAATACCTATGGATAAATTAGATATAATTATTAATAAAATGGGCGAGATAATAGCGGATAGTAAACAAGAAAAAACATTTATGTTTGATATTTCTGATATAGAAGAATTTATAACGAATACAGTTAAATATATAATAAAAGATGTTCAAATATTAGGTATTTATCCCCAAAGGTGATTTTACATATCATCTTTTTATTTTACGTCAATTTACAAAAAAAGTTTTATAAAGATATTTATATCTATTAGGTAGAAATTGGTAAAAAGCATAAATATCCATATAAAAACTTATTTACAAATCATTGACTATTAAAAGTAAATATTATATATTTATATTAAGGAAAAATAGAATAGAGCGTGTTAAAGATGAAGA
>CANDCB010000063.1 GCA_947383065.1 uncultured Bacillota bacterium
AAGAAAATTTAGATAAATTAGGAATAGCTAATTTAGAAGACCCAAAATCTATTGCTATTTATCCTAAAGACTTCGATGCTAAAGAAGAAATAACAAAGATTATTGATGAATATAATGCTAATAAAAATGAAGAAGATAAAATTACATATACTGACATTGTTGGTATAATGATGAGCTCAGTATCCACTATCGTTAATGTAATAAGCAGTGTTTTAATTGCTTTTGTAGCTATAAGTTTAATTGTATCTTCAATAATGATTGCAATTATTACCTATATTTCTGTTATTGAAAGAACAAAAGAAATCGGAATTCTTAGATCTATGGGTGCTTCTAAAAAAGATATTTCTCGTGTCTTTAACGCTGAAACTTTAATAGAGGGCCTAGCAGCTGGTATTTTAGGAATCACTATAACATTACTTTTAAATATTCCAATCAATATAATTATTAAAAATATAGTTAATATAAGTAATATAGCCAAATTACCAATAATAGGGGCTATAATCCTAATTATAATAAGTGTTTTATTAACTGTTATAGCTGGTTTTATTCCAGCGAAAATTGCTTCTAAAAAAGATCCAGTTGAAGCCTTAAGAACAGAATAAAATAAAAAGTACAATATCTTCTAATTTATATTGTACTTTTTTTAATACTTTTATCTTTTTTTAAAATAAAATTAATTATTATACTACCAACTCCAATTACCACAATGGAATAAATAGCTTTTTTTAAACCAAAATGAAAATATCCAAGAATAATAATTATAGTATTGATAATGAAATTAGATATAGATATTTTCCATTTTAGATATTTATTAGTTAAAAGATTTACTATAGTTATACCACCAGAAGAAAAACCAAGCTTATAGATGAAACCTCCTGTTAGCCCACAAATAATTCCTGCTAAAATAGCTAATAAAAAAGTAAACTTTTCAGAAAAATTTATCAAAGGAATATAACTTGTAACTTTAATAAAAAAAGGATAAGCAAATGTCGATAAAAGTGCACTATAAGTATTATCCTTAGTTAAAAAGAAAAAACTTATTATTAATGCAATAATATTAATTACTAAAACGATAATAGAAGGTTTAACTTTTAAAAGATGATTAAGAATTATTGCCAAACCTTGAGTTCCACCAGTCACTAAATTAAGTGGCTTTAATATCAGATTAAAGTTAAGGGCAGCAAAAAATAAGCAAATCAATAATAGAATGTTTTTCTTAATATTTTTCATAAGGTCACCTTTATAAATTATAGTATTACCTAAATTTTAAAAAATATATAAGAATTTAACTATTTTAATTTATAGAAACTTATTTAGATATCATTAAATCAATAAGTTTTTTTACACTATAATTAGGAATAGTCTTTTCTAGTGTTACTATCCCAATTGCTCTTTTTGGAATATGCGGGACTACTTTAATTTCATATAATTCTTTATTTTGTAATTCACCTTTTATAAATTCTCTGGTAGCATATCCAATCCCAAATCCAGATTTAACGAAATCCATAATTAAATTATAACTAACAATTTCCGTTTTTGGTATTAATTTAACTTCATTAGCTTTTAAATAATCGTTTAAAAAAGCTCGTGTATTAGAAGGACTTTTTTGAAAAAGGAGAGGATAGTTATTAAGGTTATTTAATTCTATTTTTCCTTTAGTTAAATCATAGTATTTTTTGTTGCCTACAAAAATATCTTGAACTTCCAGAACTTTAAGTATTTTTAAATCTTTAGCTTCATTCATTGGTAAATTAACAAGAAGCATATCTAAATTACCATTTCTTAAATATTTTACTAAATCTTCGGTTAGAGTATTAACTATTTTTATTTCAATATTAGGATAATCTTCATGAAATTTAGCTAAATAGGGCATTAAAACATGCTTCGAAACAGTTGTACTTGCTCCAATTCTAATCAAACCATCATCCAAATTCTTAAGATTAGTCAAAGCATTTTCCCCATTTGTAAAAGCTTCAATTCCTTTCTTTACATATTCATAAAATATTTTTCCCTCATCTGTTAGTGTTACTCCTTTTTTTGTTCTAATAAATAAAGTTAAACCAAGCTGTTCTTCTAAAGATTTAATCTGCCAAGTTACCGCAGGCTGTGATATTAATAAAATATTTGCAGCTTTAGAAATACTTCCATTACTAGCTACATAATAAAATACTCTATATGTTTCATAATTTATATTCATCAAAATCTTCCTCTATAAAAAATAAATACACTTTATATTTAATATAAAAAATATATATTATCTTTATATCATAATCTGCCATATAATGCAATTAGAAAAGAAAATGCATTATCTTTTAAAATAGAAAGAAGGATTTTTGTGGCAAGTCATAATGGACTTAAATATGTATTAGAGACTAAAAAGGGTTATGTAAAAAAAGATGGTAGTTTTACTAGCGATAAAAGTCAGGCTTTAGTTATTGATTTTTGGCAATTTGGTTTTGGACCAAGTGCCTTAGAAGTTTATAAAAAATTAGGCTTCAATAATCAAGAAATTTTAGATGGCGGGGTATCATTTCACACTATAGTTTCCTCTTACGAGGGAAGATGTGTATCAGGTTTAGTATTTTATGAATTAATGGGCTATAGTTATGAAGAAGCTGTAAATAAATCTCGCCAAGATTATTATCAATATAACTTATTAGATGATAACAATTACTTACAATATAAAAAATATTTAGAAGATATGCTATTATCTTATTATAAAAAACAAGAAATAGCAGAAATCTTAACTGTCCAAGATAATAGTAGAATCTTATATCAAACAAATGAAAAAGATACCGAAATTGAAGAAGGAACATTAAAACATTATTATTCAGTAAATGGTCGAGTTTATAGATATTCTATTCCTTTAAAAAATCCTCATATTGAAAAATACTTTGATATGTCTTTTGATAAAGAACAATATTATAATCATTTTCAACAAGATGGTTTAATAGCTTTTTTTATCGAAAGGTTTAATGAAGAAAAATTCAGTTGGGGCTTAAACTTTAATACCAATATATTAAATATTGAAATAGCAAATGATGAATTAGTAATATATTTAGATGATTGGAGCAACATAAATGGTAACAAAGTAGCTAAATCTATAAATTCTATAATCAGAGATTATTATGAACTAAGAGAAATGCATATTACAAGAATGTTTGGATGTTATATTTTATTACAAAAAATAAATGGTAAGTTAAAAGCTGTGGAAGCAACATCCGTTCCTATTAAATATTGCCCTCTAATGATTAAGCTATTAAAAGAAGTTGGCGGTTCATTAAGTGAGAAATTAATCGCCTCAATTACAAATAGTGATACTATTACACAAAAAGATTTGATGTGTAAACTTATCAATGAAGTTGTAATAGAAGCAGGATATTTTGATACCTCAAGACCTCTAAATTCATGTGAAGCAAATGTTCTTTTTGGTGCTTCTGAAACTATATCATCATCTTTTAAAAATGATATGTTAGATGCGGCAGTTATTGTTTCTAATAATTTAGGTACAATAATTACTACAAGTGATACCAATACTCAGGGCGCAGTTAAAAGAATGACTGGCTTATTTTATACGAGTCCTAGTAGGGAAATTATAAAAACAGCCAAAGAAGCAAAAATAGTTCCTGTATTCCCTTATACCGCAAGAATTAATCAGCTTGAAGGACTTAAAAAAGCTATTTCCTTAGGTCACAAAAAAATTGCTGTTACATTAGCTGCTCAAGATAATCAATTATTAAGAGAAATTAAAAAATTAGAACAAGAAGGAATAGAAATTTATAAATTTGGTTTATGTTCAACTGGAATCGATAAATTAACAGCTACTTTGATGTGTGATAACGCCGATATCGTCTGGTCTTGTGCTTCTAAGTATGTAAAAGAACTAATTGAACCAAATGCCATAGCTCAGGTCGGAATTAAAATTCCTGTTCATATTATGACTGAAAAAGGTTTTGTATTAGTTAAAAACCATTTAGAACAATTAGCAAATGAACAATTGGAAGACGTAGAATTAGTTAAAGGTGATGAAAAACCAGTATTCATAAATTCAAAATCTGGAATTAAAAGATTAGTTAAAAGAAATTTAAGAAACTGTCTTGATTGCCCAAATCCATGTGTTTAATCTAAAAAGCATAGCAAAAATTGACAAAACCTTTTATCTAATGCTAGAATTTACTAGGAAAAGGGGGAAAATAACATGGAAAAGAGAAGATATGAAAGCTTAGACGAATGTTTTTATGAAGATTTTGGTATAGGTAAAAAAACTTTTTTTGAACGCATAAGTGGTGCTAAAAAAATAATCGCTGGCGTTGCTCTAGGAACCATTTTAGTAAGTGGAGCCATTACAGGTGCATATCTAACTCATGAAGGTTTAAACTTTTCTGATCTTTTTAATAATCCAACCATATCAAATGGTATAGATGAAAATCCAGTACCACAACCAGGAATTGAAGAAGAAAATAACCTTTATGAATATGATGAAAATATAGACTTAGAAAGCTTTTTAAGTATTTATAATATGACAAAAGAAGAATTTGATGTTTTAGCAAAAGTTATATTATCAGAATCTTTATATAATACTATGGAACAAGAACAACCAGTAGACGAGTATAAAGAATCATTCGCTGTAACAACAACATTACTTAATAGAATCAGTAGCACTCGATATAAAAACGCTTTTGGGTCTAATCTATATGCACAAGTAACTGCACCAAATCAATTTTATTATTATGCAAATGGTGTTTACAAAGAGTTTGATAAAATTGCCATTGAGACATTAGATGGATATAGAGCAATACTAGATTGTTTATATAGCTTTTTAATTGATCCTACAAAAAGAATGCATTCATGTTGTTCTTTTAGAAATCAAAAAAATGGCGACTTTTCTTTACAATTTACTGAACATGGTAGCTATTATGGTCAAGAATTAATTGCTGACGAGATTATATATCCAGACTTTTTAGAAAGCCAAGATGTAAAAAACATTAAAAATAATATAATTAATGAAAACAGTCAAGGACTATTTAAAACTTATAAATAGAAAAATAAAAAATCAGATTACAAATTGAAGTTCTCAAATTATTTTATAACTTCTTTTGCTATCTGATTTTTTTATTATTTAATATAACATTTATTTTTTATACTTTGATGCCGCTTCTATAAATGATTTAAATAAAGGATGTGGTCTATTTGGACGAGATTTAAATTCTGGATGAAATTGACATGCAATATAGTGAGGATGACTTGGTAACTCAATTATTTCAACCAAATTTGCTTGAGGATTTATTCCCGAAAAAACCAGACCTTTTTCTTCTAAAATGGCTTTATAAGAATTGTTAAATTCATAACGATGACGATGTCTTTCAAGAATTGTATCAGTTTTATAATCATTATAAGCCAACGTACCTTTTTGTAAAGAACATTCATAATTTCCTAAACGTAATGTTCCACCCATATTAATAACTTGTTTTTGACTAGACATTAAATCAATAATTGCATTTTTACATAAAGGATTAAATTCTGTTGAATTAGCATCACTAATTCCACAAACATTACGAGCAAACTCAATAGTAGCAATTTGCATACCTAGACATAATCCTAGAAATGGAATTTTATTTTCACGAGCATAGTTGGCTGCTTTTATCATACCTTCTATTCCACGCGAACCAAAACCACCAGGAATAATTATTCCTTTCGCATTCTTAAATGTTTCATATAAATTTACTTTAGGATCTTCAAGCTTTTCAGAATCAACCCAGTTTATTTTAACTTTAATACTCAAAGGATATCCAGCATGTTTTAATGATTCAACTACTGAAATGTATGCATCATGTAATTCAACATATTTTCCAACCAAAGCAATTTCAATTTCTTCTTTTAAATTATCGGTAGTTTTTACCAATCGTTCCCAATCTTTAATATTTATCTTACTTACTTCTAAACCAAAATGATTTAAAATAATTTCATCTATGTTTTGGTCATGATAAATTAACGGAATACTATAGACATTTGTTACATCAGGAGATGATATAACACTTGATGATGGAATACTACAAAACATTGATATTTTCTTTTTCAAATCTTCATCAAGCATAATTGGTGTACGACAAACAATTATATCTGGTTGAATACCCACACCACGAAGTTCAATTACAGAATGTTG
>CANDCB010000064.1 GCA_947383065.1 uncultured Bacillota bacterium
GCAATTTAAATTTAAAGCATTAAAAGATGGTATTTCTAAAGTTAATATAGAAAGAAATGGCGAATCTCATTATTCTGATGGAAATATTATTGGGCAATCTTTTGCTCCAGTGTCAATTAATGCTACTAAACCTAGTTCTTATACATTAATAGGAAGTTTATATGTTAAAGGGTATACTATATTACCAACATTTAGTAAGACTAATTATTTTTATAATTTAACAGTTCCTTCAAATGTTACTCAAGTTGAAGTTGTTGCTGTTAAATCTGATAGTCGTCAAACGATAACAGGGGATGGTAAAAAAAATTTAGTTTATGGTGATAATAAGGTTAATGTAACAGTGAAGGCTCAAGATGGTTCATCGCGTACCTATGTTATAATGATTCATCGTACTGATAATAGAACAGGAGATACAAGTTTAAAGAGCTTACAAATTTCTAATACATCTTTACAATTTGAAAAAGATAAAAAAGTATATGAAACGACTGTAAGTCGAAGTGTTGATAGAGTTTTGATTACAGCTCGTCCTAATGATGATAATGCGACTTTAACTGGTACAGGAGAAAAAAAATTACAAATTGGGGAAAATAGATTTACTTTAACTGTAACATCATCTCAAGGGAAATCAGAAAGTTATACTATAGTTATTAATCGTTCTACAGAAGAACTTAATGTTGTTACTGAAAGTAGTAAATTGCAGAGTTTACGAGTTAATAATTTAGGTTTGGATTTATCTAATGATAAAACAAAATGGTTATTTGGTGTTGGAAGTGAGTCTAATGAACTTAATATTAGTGCTGTTCCTGAAAGTCATACTGCTAAAGTAGAGATTCTTGGTAACGAAAATTTAAAAGAAGGTTTTAATATAGTAAATATTAAAGTTACAGAAATGAAGGATGTAGAAGAAGGGGAAGAAATTCTAGATGATGCTATAACTTTGTATACTTTAATAGTTTATAAAAATAAACAAAATGCTTTAGTAATAAATAATTTTGATAATATAAATTTTTCTGGAGATATTATTTATAATACTACTAATAATAATTCAAATGTTATTCCTAAAAGTATTATTAATAATTTAAGGGAACAAAATAGTCAATTATATTATAATGTGGTAAATATATATAATGGTATTTTATTTCAGGCGGTAATAAAAGATAATTTAAAAGATAGTGATTTAGATGTTTCTTTTAAGAAGGTGTCAGAAAGTCCTTTAACTTATAATACTAGTATTCCTAAAGACAATGAAGTGACTTTATATTTAGCTGATTATTTTAATGATGATTCAAATATTAAGATTTATACATATAATGAAGATAAGGATTATACTTTATTAACTGATGGAATTACAGTAAAAAATGGATATGTGACTTTTATTACTAATGGTGATAAGAATTATATTTTTACGATGTCATCTTTGATAAAAGAATTATCGCCATTTGATATATTTATAGAAAAATATAAATCTTTATTTATAGGGGGATTATGTATTTTGATATTGGGTGGTTTAGGTTTGTATGTTTTTAATAAAAAAAATAAAGCTAAAAAAAGTAATGAACCATTATATTAGTGTTTTTTTGAAATTTTTATGATATTATGGTTTATATTATATTAAGAGGAGTGATTATATGACAATAGATGATTTATTGAAAAGAATAAAAGAATATAATCCTTCTGAAGTTGAAAATGTTAAAAAAGCTTATGAAGTAGCTTCTTTGGCTCATAAAGATCAAAAAAGGGAAAGTGGAGAACCGTATATAATTCATCCTTTAAATGTTTGTATGAATTTAGTTAATTTAAATGCTGATGGAGCATCTTTATGTGCTGGAATGTTACATGATGTAGTTGAGGATACAGATTATACTTTGGAGCAGATAGAAGAAGTATTTGGTGCTGATGTAGCTTTTTTAGTTGATGGAGTAACTAAGATAAGTAATTTACATTTTAGTAGTAAAGACGAAGCAACAAATGCTAATATTAGAAGGTTAATTAATAGTTTAAATGAAGATGTTAGAATAATTATTATAAAATTATGTGATAGGTTACATAATATGCAAACTTTGGAATTTAAAGCACCTGAAAAAAGAATTCGTAGTGCTAAAGAAACTTTAAATATATTTGCTCCTCTAGCTTATTTTATTGGGGCTTTTAAGATAAAATGTTTGTTGGAAGATATTTGTTTATCTTATATTGATAGAGAAACATATGAGACGATAAATGACAAAATTAAAGATATTGAAAGTGACTATGAAGAATGTTGCCAATTAGCTAGTCAGCAAGTGGTTGATTTGTTAGATAAAAACAATATTAAATTTAGTTATCGAATTAAGATTTTGAATACTTATCATATTTATTGTAAATTAAATAAAGGATATCGTTTGAATGATATACATGATATGGTAAATTTTAAGATAATTTTGGATAATGATGAAGATCCTTATCGTGTACTTGGGTTAATTCATCGACTTTATACACCAATGAATAATAAGTTTAAAGATTATATAGCTCAACCAAAAACAAATATGTATCGTTCTTTACACACGACTGTTTTTGGACCGGCGAATCATCTATTGCAATTTCAGATAAAAACAAGGGAAATGGATGAAATAAATTCAATTGGGTTAGCAGCGTATTGGAAATTTTATCAAGGTGAAGGTAAGGTAAAAATGCAACAAGAACTTAAAGTAAATTATCAATTTTTTAATACTTTAAGAGATTTAAATGCAGTTATTTCAAGTGACTCAGTGTTTTTGGATCGAGTTAAAGAAGAAATATTTTCTAACAATATTTATGTTTATACTTTAAGTGGAGATATTATTGAGTTACCTAATAATGCAACAGTTATTGATTTTGCTTATAAAATACATTCAGATATAGGAAATCATCTTTATAAAGCTTTTATTAATGGTCAAGAAGTAAAGTTGACACATAGTTTAAATAATAAAGATCGAATATTATTATTGCAAAATGATAATGCACATCCACAAAAGTTTTGGTTACAATATGTTGTAACTTCACGTGCTAGAAAGAAAATAAAAGAATATTTAAATAGTGTAAGTAAATAATATATTTTAAATATTGACTTTAATTGCTTTTTACTTTATATTAAAAAATGTTTTGGGGGAATTAAATTGATATATTTATATAGTGTATTATTTACAATATTAGTAAATCTTAGTACTAACGTTATTTTATATAAGAAATTAAAAGATTTAGGTTTTCTTAATAAATCAATAAAATCTAAATTTAATTTGTCTAGTTTTCTTGGGCTTTTATTTATATTAGTTCCAGGTTTAAATGTAGGATTATCTGTTGTAACTATATTTATTACTATTAAATCGTTACATAATGACGAAGTTTTATTAAGAAGTTTTGGAAGAAATGTTTATAGTTCTTCTACCATAAAAAATATTTATGAAAAAGATAATGTAGCAGAAGAAACTTTAAAAGATGTTTTAACATTAGATGGTGCTTCTAAAAAGCAAATTGATGAAGAATTAGTTAAGATAGAAAAACAAAAAAGAGGATTTGAAGATGTATCATCTTTTAGAAGTTTTTTTACACCTGATTTTTCTGATTCTGAATATGAATGGGCTTATTCTGTAGAAAAAGCAAAAAGTTTACTTGAAGCGTTAAGTTTGGATGTAACAGTAAATGAAGAAGAACGATTTAAACTTTTAAAATTATTTGAAAAATATAGTTTAAATGAGTTAAAAGGAAAAGATAAAGCAAGTGAAAATACGATGAAAAAAGTTCTAAAAATAGTTAGAAAAAGTGAAAGAAATAATCAAATATAGATAATTTAAGTAAAATGAAAATCAGAATTAAATATAATTGTGAAAGCTGTTTTATAGTTAAGACAATTAATTCTGATTTTTTATTTATATAATAAAAAAAGATGATAGAATTTATTTATCATCAGTTATATAGTCTTCTTTAATATCATCTTTATTGTCTTCATCATAAATATCATCCCAAGGGAGTTCATCTTCTTCAATAGCGATTTTAACTTTTCCTTCACCAACTATTTCAACACCTAGTTCTTTCTCAATAGATAAAGAAACATCATTACCGTTTATTTTAACATCTTGGACTGTAGGTTGTCTTAGACTTCTTACAATAATTTCATTATTATTGCTTAAAGATTCAATATCTTTTACACGTAAACGCATAAGTTCATTATAGTTGAAATTTCTTGTTGTAACAGCTGTTTTTGAATCTTGATCATAAGAGTACCATACATTAACATCAAAAGATCCGTTAACCATAACTTCATTTTTATTATTAGTACCAGAGAAGGTATGATTTATTACCCAGCATCCAAGAACGGTGTTAGGAGTATTTTCTGGTGTTAAGTTATATTCTTTTTTAAAAGTTTTACGTCCTTTACCGACAATAGTCTTTGTAACTATTTCTTTATAATTAGACATATTATTCACCTCTAATTTAATGTATGCACAAAGTTAATAAATATTGATTAAATAATAAATAAAATGAATAAAGTCTAGGCTATGTTGATTGACGTCAAATATTAATAAGCGTAGAATACAAATTTAGAAGGAGACTAACTATTTAAATAAAGTATTTTCATATATTAAGTTGACTGAAAAACATATAGGTTGTAATAAATTATTTATTCAAAAAGAAAAATTAAAGAATGCTTAAAAGTTTTAGAGCAAGATTTTGATTTAGAGAAGACAAAATGATTATGTTTGGATTCAATTTTTCATACATTTCTTTAGTAAGATGTTTATTTTTTCTTTCTTTTTAATAAAATAAATATGGTTTAAATAAATCAAAACTTTCTATAATGGATTTGTATAATTTAATTATAAAAGATTTATTTGAATTTTTTAATATGCAAAATTAATCTCATTTTTATTTTATAATATAGATAATTAATGTGTTAACCTAAAAGGGTTGACATGACTGATATAATTTGATATATTAAGATGGCGAAATAAAGGAGGGAAAAAACATGGCTGTTAAATTAAGATTAAAAAGAGTTGGTGCTAAACAAAGACCATTTTATAGAATAGTTGCGGCAGATTCACGTAGTCCTAGAGATGGAAGATTTATAGATACAATAGGTACTTATAATCCAATTCCAAAAGAATATGAAGTGAATATTGATGAAGAAAAAGCTATGTATTGGTTAAATAATGGAGCTCAACCAACTGATACAGTTAAAAACTTATTAAGTAAAAAAGGTATTATGGCTAAATATGCTTTATCAAAAGTAAAAAAAGAAGGTAAGTAGTATGAATTTGAAAGAATTTACCGAATATTTAGTTAAAAGTATAGCTAAAGAACCAGATATGGTAAGTGTACAACAATTTGGTGGAGAAGAAGATTCTACTATTTTAGAAATTATTGTACATGAATCTGATATGGGAACTGTTATTGGTCGAAATGGTAAAATGGCTAATGCTATTAGAACATTAGTTCAAGCTCATGCTTATATTCTTGGACTTAATAAAGTTAAAATTAATATAGATTCATTTTAAAAAATGTAATAGTAATTATTACGTTTTTTTTTTTGAAAATAACAAGGTTTTAAAATATTTTTTTAGTATTTTAAAATAGCTAGAATGTATGGTATTATATATATAATAAGAATACTATAATTGTTTTAAAGTAGGTGCTTTTTATAGTGAAAAAGATGACTTTTTTGATAAATATATTAACTATATTAGTTATTTTGATGATTTTTAAGCCAGTTAAAGTAATAGATGTTAGTTATAAAAAATTTGAAAGTAATAATTTTGTTAGTGATTTTGCTGATATGGAATCTCTTTATAGTAATAAGTTAAAGGAGAAAGTTTTAGGTATTGGTGGGGGCGGAGTAGTTTTTCAACCTAAATTTAGTCCTTTTAATGATAA
>CANDCB010000065.1 GCA_947383065.1 uncultured Bacillota bacterium
AACAACCCAAGACGTCACACTCTTTCCCTACACGACGCTCTTCCGATCTAGGAGGTAATCTTAAATGACATATCTTAGTGAAGTAGGTTTTAGTGAAGAAATAATTAGGCTTATAGAAAGTAATTTACCATCTAAGGCTTTATTGGAAATAAATAAAAAAGAAAATGTAGTTTTGACTAATATAAAATATTTGAAAGATTTAGGAGTAACAAATTATATTGAAGCTTTTATAAAGTTTTATAATATGTTTTTACTTGATAATAATACATTTGATGAAATATTTTCTAAATATGATAAAGATGATTTGGTGGCAAAGTTAGAAAAAAATGTTGCTATAATGGAATATTTGTAATTTTAAAGAATAAAAAGGCAGGATATAGAATTTCTGTTTTTTTATTGTTAAATTTTTTGGTTGTGTTAAACAAAAGTTCGTGTTATGATTATGAAATGTAAGTATTATTATATGTTATAATTATTTAAAGGAGTAGACGCATTATGGATTATTTGACTGGTTTAAATGAGAAACAAAAGGAGGCTGTTTTGCATAAAGATGGGCCTTGTTTGGTATTGGCTGGAGCGGGATCTGGGAAGACAAGAGTTTTAACAACAAGGATTGCATGTTTAATTGATAGTGGGATTCCTTCTTATAATATTTTAGCGATTACATTTACTAATAAAGCGGCAAAAGAAATGAGAGAAAGGTTAGAGAATTTAGTTCCTGATAATAATTCTTTTGTGGGAACATTTCATGCTTTAGGAGTTAGAATTATTAGGGAAAATGCTCTTTTGTTGGGGTTAAGTAGAGATTTTTCTATATTAGATAGTGATGATGTTTTATCTATTATTAAAAAAATAATGAAAGATAATAATTATGATGTAAAATTAGTGGCTCCTGCTTATATTAGAAATAGGATAAGTAGTATTAAAAATGAAATGTTAACAGGGGATGAGATACAAAAGTTTTATAATACTCCACAAGATAAAATTGCGGAAAAGGTATATTATGAATATATAGATATTTTGAAAAAGAATAATTCGGTTGATTTTGATGATTTACTTAGATTGCCTGTTAGATTATTTATGGAGAATAAAGATGTATTAGAAAGATATCAAGAAAAATTTAAATATATATTGATAGATGAGTATCAAGATACGAATGAAGTTCAATATAAGTTTTCAAAATTATTAGCCAGAAAATATAAAAATATTTTTATTGTTGGCGATCCTGATCAGTCGATTTATATGTTTAGAGGAGCAAATTTTAGAAATATTTTGAATTTTGAAAAAGATTATAAAGATACTAAGGTTATTCCTTTGGAAGAAAATTATCGTTCAACTAAGTATATTTTAGATGCTGCTAATTCAGTTATTAAAAATAATAAGGAGCGTAAAGAAAAAAATTTATGGAGTAATAATGGAGAAGGATGTAAGACTAAATATTTAAGAGCTTATGATGGAAAACATGAAGTTCAATTAGTAATAGATGAAATAAAAAGATTAGTTGCTGACGGTTATCTAAATAGTCAAATTGCTGTATTATATAGAACTAATGCGCAAGCGCGTTTAGTTGAAGAAATGTTTTTGAAGGCTGGTCTTCCTTATAAAGTTGTTGGAAGTTATTATTTTTATTCTCGTAAAGAAATTAAGGATTTAATTTGTTATTTAAGGTTAATACTAAATAATAATGATGAAATAAGTCTTAGAAGGGTAATTAATGTTCCTAAAAGAGGAATTGGAGAATCAACATTAGCCAGATTAGAAGAAGAAGCGAAAAATGAGGGAAAATCGATTTTTGAGGTTATTTCTAAAGGAAAAGAGTTATTGTTTAAAGAGTTAATTTTACATATGAGTCAAGAAAGTGAAAATTTGTCTTTAACTGATTTGATTGATTTAGTTTTAGATGAAACGGGTATGCGTGATGAATATATTAATGATAAGAGTTTAGAAAGTGATTTGAGATTAGAAAACTTAGAAGAATTTAAATCTATAACAAAGACTTTTGAAGATCGAACAGGTTCAGCTTCTTTAGCAGACTTTTTAGAAGAAGTTAGTTTAATTGCAGATATTACAGAACATCAAAATCAGGACGATGTAGTGACTTTAATGACGATACATAGTGCTAAAGGGTTGGAATTTGAAGTGGTATTTTTGATAGGTATGGAAGATGGTATTTTCCCACATCAAAATTCAATTTATGAAGAAGGGGGACTTGAAGAAGAACGAAGACTATGTTATGTTGGTATTACAAGAGCTAAAGAAAAGTTATATATATCTAATGCTAAAAGAAGAATGTTATATGGTAAAGATGTAGTTAATTCACCGAGTAGGTTTATTAAGGAAATTGATTCAGAGTTATTAGAGATAGATAATGATAAAATGATGCCTGAAGAAAAAATAATAAGGGAAGATTTATATCATAATGATAGTGATGTTACTTTTAATGATGGTGATGTTATAATGCACATGATATATGGTCGAGGAGTTGTTATTGAAGTAAAAGGAGATTTTATTACAGTAGCTTTTGCAAAAAATTATGGGATAAAGAAATTGTTAAAGAACCATAAAAGTATTAAAAAAATATAGTTTTAAGAAAGAGGATAGTTATGGAATTATTAATTATGGCAGCTGGTATGGGAAGTCGTTTTGGAGGTTTAAAGCAGATTGCGCCTTTTGGACCTAATGATGAATTTATTATCGATTATTCGATTTATGATGCAATAAAGGCGGGATTTTCAAAAGTTATTTTTATAATTAAAGAAGAAAATTATGAAATATTTAAAGAGACAATAGGAGCACGTGTTGAACCACATATTCCAGTTGAGTATGTTTTTCAAAAAATAGATAATGTTCCTGATTTTGTTAAGATACCAGAAAGTAGAGTTAAACCTTGGGGAACAGCACAAGCGATTTATTGTGCTAAAGATGCTATAAGTGAAAGCTTTGTTGTTATAAATGCCGATGATTTTTATGGAAGGGATGCTTTTTTAGTTGCCGCAGATTTTATAAAGAATTCTTCAGAAAAGGAATATGCAACTATAGGTTATGAGGCTCTTAAAACTATGACTCTTTTTGGTGCTGTAAAAAGAGGTGTTATTGCAACAGAAAATGGACATTTAGTTTCGATAACAGAAAGTAATATTATTAAAGATGGTAATAAAGTACTTTGTACTCCTTTAAATGGAACTCAGGAGTTTCATATAGAAAATACAGATTTAGTATCGATGAATATGTTGATTTTTGATCCTACTGTATTTGAGTATTTGGAAGAAAAAATGAATATTTTCTTTAAAGATAATGAAGGTAATTTAGAAAAATGTGAATTTTTAATTCCTGATATATTAGACCAAGCAAATAAAGAAGGTTATGCGAAGGTTAAAGTTTTACATACAAAAGCTAGTTGGTATGGAGTCACTTATAAAGAGGATACTGATATGGTTAGAAGTAATATAAAAAGGTTAGTTTCTGAAGGAGAATATCCAAATAATCTATGGGAGTGATTTTATGAATAAATATCAAGAGAGAATTGAAGAATTAGTAAAATTATTAAATAAAGCTAATGTAGAGTATTATTTACATGATAATCCGACTTTGACAGATAATGAATATGATAGTTTGTTAATGGAATTATTTCGTTTAGAGGAAGAATATCCTGAATACAAGTTACCTGAATCTCCTACTTCAAGTGTTGGAACTAAGATTCTTGATTCTTTTGATAAAATTAGACATGAAACGCCAATGTTTAGTTTGGCAGATGTTTTTAATACTGAGGAAGTAGAAGCATTTGTTAATAGGGTTAGAAAAGAAGTAGATAATCCAGAATTTGTTTGTGAATTAAAAATGGATGGATTAGGAGTTAATTTAATTTATAAAAAAGGTTTGATGGTTTCAGCTGCAACACGAGGAGATGGAGTTATTGGTGAAGATATAACTAATAATTTTAAGACAATTAAATATGTGCCAATAAAACTTAATGAGCCAGTTGATTTGGAAGTTCGTGGCGAAATATATATGACAAAGAAAAGTTTTTTAGAAGCTAATAAAAAAAGATTGGAATCTGGGGAAGAACCTTTTCAAAATCCAAGAAATGCAGCAGCTGGTTCAGCTAGGCAATTAGATAGTAGAATAGCTAAGGAAAGAAAGTTAGATACTGTATTATATCATTTACCAAATACGCCTTGTTCTACACATTATGAGACTTTAGAAATGTTAGAAAAATTAGGATTACCTGTAAATCATAACAGTCGTAAAGTAAGTGGTTTTGAAGAAATTAAGCAATTTATTGATGAATGGACAGAAAAAAGACCTACTTTACCTTATGAAATAGATGGAATAGTCATTAAGTTAAATGATATAAAAGGGCAGAAAAAAATGGGTAATACGGCTAAATATCCACGTTGGGCTGTTGCTTATAAATTTCCAGCAGAAAAAGTTGTAACAAAATTAGAAGATATTATCTTTACAGTTGGAAGAACGGGACAGATTACACCTAATGCGGTTTTAGCACCTGTAAAGGTAGCAGGAAGTACAATAAGAAGGGCAACGTTACATAATGAGTCTTATATTTTGGAAAAAGATTTAAAAATAGGAGATTATGTTGTTATTCATAAAGCTGGAGATGTTATACCAGAAGTAGTAGAGCCAGTATTAGATAGACGTAAAGATGTAACTAATTTTGTAATGATTAATAGTTGCCCAATATGTAGTACTACTTTAGTTAAGTCAGCATCAGGAATAGATTATTTATGTCCTAATCAGCATTGTCCTGCTCGTAAGATAGAAGGATTAATTCATTTTGTATCAAGACCAGCAATGAGTATTGATGGTTTAGGTGATGCGATAATTGAAGACTTTTATAATATGGGGATTATTACGAAAATTGAGGATATTTATAATTTAAAGAATAAAAAAGAGGAATTAATTGAGTTAGAAGGTTTTGGTAATAAGAGTGTTGATAATTTAATTAATTCAATTGAGGAAAGTAAAACAAATTCATTAGAAAGATTATTATTTGCTATTGGAATACCAGGAATTGGGGCAAAGACGGCTAAAGTATTGGCTAAGAAATATGTTAGTATGGATAATTTAATGAATGTTTCTAAAGAGGAATTGACTAATATTAAAGATATTGGGGAAATATTAGCTAATAATATAATTAATTTTTTTGATGAATCAAAAAATGTTGAATTAATTAATCATCTTAAAGAAATTGGAGTTAATATGGAATATAAAGGGGAGAAACTTTTATATAATCAATTAATTTCTAATAAAAAGTTTGTTATAACTGGAACTATTAGTTTTATGACAAGGGATGAAATAAAGGATTTATTGGAAAAATATGATGGTATTAGTGTTGATTCAGTAAGTAAAAAGACTGATGTTGTAATAGTTGGTGAAAGTCCAGGAAGTAAGTATGATAAAGCCATAAAATTAGGAATTGAGGTATGGGATGAAAAGAAACTAAAAGAAGTAATTGATACTTTATAGTTTCTTTTTTCTTTATGGTTAGTAATGTTTAAACAATTGCTTAAAAGCATATAATGTAGTATAATTTAATTACCTAAATTAGGAGGTAAAAAGGATGAAAAAGATAAAGCAATTTTATAAAGAACATCGTGTATTTACAATTTTAATGGCGGTTGTGATAGTTTGCGCAGTTTTAATGGCAACAGTATTAATTCAGTGTTTTTATATTGGAAATGGTACTGATAAGTATGGAAATCGTCTTGATGGTATAGAAGATTATGAGATAAGTGAGTCAAGAAGAAGTGATTTTGAACATAATATAGCTAATAATGATAAAGTA
>CANDCB010000066.1 GCA_947383065.1 uncultured Bacillota bacterium
CCCCCCCAAGACGTCACACTCTTTCCCTACACGACGCTCTTCCGATCTTAATGTAATATCTCAAAACGTTATATATAGTTTAGAAAAAATAGAAGATGGTTATGAATTAACATTAAATTTAGATATGAATTGGTTAAAAGATAAAACTAGATTATATCCCATAACTATAGATCCTACAATTACAGATTCAGAAAATAATAAAAGTTTAATAGATACATATATATACAAAGAAGACACTAATACTACAGTTTATAATACAGATATCTTAAAAGTCGGAGTTGAAAAAGTTAATAATAATAACGTTATATATCGTTCGTTACTTAAATTTGATTTACCTAAAATACCAGCCAGTTATACAATGATTAACGCCAGTCTTAATTTAGTTGGATATGTTGATTTAAATAAAAAAGATACAGACTCTAATACTTTAGTTGGGATTCATCAAATAACTGAAAACTGGGAAGAAAATAAAGCTAAATGGGCAACAATGAATAATAAATTTAATCCTAAGCTTGAAAATTATTTTCATACTACACGTTCTAAAGGTACTAAAAATGGTACTCAAATAACAATCACGCCTAGTCTTCAAAGTATAGATATAACTGGTCTTGTTCAAAAATGGTATAACAATGAACCAAATTATGGATTAATGTTAAAAGCAATTGATGAAACTTATAATGCAAATGTCAAATGTGGTCAATATTATTCAAAAGATAATAAAATAACTGGGGACAACCCAAAACCAAGATTAGTTATTAGTTATCGTAATTTTAATGGTCTAGAAAATTATTTAACATATACAACTAACAATCATGAACTAGGATCTAGTTATATAAATAATTTTAATGGTAACTTAACAAGTACTTTTAATATTGCTAATACAATAGGAGGTCCACTTCCAGCCAACTTATCTTTAGTATATAACACTAAAGATGTTACATCCAATATTAATTATGGTTATGGCTTGGGTATAAAACCTAATTTAATCCAAACACTCGAAACTGTTACAATTAATCAAAATCAAATGCTAAAATATATCGATGAAGATGGGACAATTCATTACTTTATTAAAACTGATAATAATTTTAAAGATGAAGATGGTTTAGGGTTAACAATAACTTTAAACAACAATAATTATATAATGACAGATAAAAATACAAATAAAAATAAATTTGTTAAACATTCTAACGGCAAATACTATTTAGAAGAAATTAAAAACTCTAGTAATAAAACAATAAAAGTACTATACGACACTAATAATAGAATAACTAAAATTACAGATTCTCAAGAAAATTCTATTACTATTATCTATACAACTAATAAGATAACTTTTAATAGTCCTCATAAATCTACTATTATTAATTTAACAAATAATAAATTAACTAGTATTATTGATTTAGAAAGTACAACAAATATAAGTTACAACTCTTATAACCTTATTGAAAAAATAACTAATTCAGATGGATTAAGTACAAAATTTGAATATTTAAATGATTTAACATCTAAAGTTTCTAAAATAACAGAATATGGTGCCAATAATACAGAAGGTAATTATTTTGAATTTACATATAATGTTAAATCAACCACTATAAAAGATCGCAAAGGTCACATAAACACTTACGTCTTTAATAATTTAGGAAATACAGAAGTTATTAGTAATTTAGACCAAAACAGTGATTTATCAAATGCCTATGGTAAAAGTTATACCTATGGTAAAGAAAATACCTCAAATGTAAACAAAATTACTTTAGATTCATCTTTAATGAAATATATTGATAATTTAATGTATTATGAAACATTTGAAAATAAAAACTTATTTAGTCCTAATGACAATAATATAAAAATGCAAGATATAGGAAATACAAACTTCAAAATAACAAGTAATAAAATAAATACCTATTTAAAAGCAGCTAAATTAGTTGATAAAGATAAATATTATACTTTTAGTGTCTATGTTAAAAATGAAATTCCATTAGAAATATCTTTATCATATGATAGCGTTGAAAAGAAAACATCTATAACTAAAATTAATGATGAATATTCTCGATATGATGTGACTGTTTTTTATCCCCAAACAGCTTCATCTATGTTATATATAAAAATTACTGCTAAAAATATTGGAAATATCTTCTTAGAAAAAATGCAACTAGAAGAAGGTGAAACAGCTAACTATTATAATTTAATAA
Source organism: uncultured Bacillota bacterium (assembly GCA_947383065.1). Next base: position 2,187 of record CANDCB010000066.1, read on the forward strand.
AAAACAGTTGCTTTAAATATGCTTTAACCGATTACGAAATAACTTCATCCAAAAGAATTGGTCGTGAACAATATTATGAAACACAAGAAATTAATCCCACAATAGAAGTAGATGACATTGGAAAATTAAACGTTTTAAAAATAAAAAATACCCCTTTAACACAAACATCAGTTTCGCAAAATATTAATATTAGTGGTCAAAAAGGAGATGTTTATGAACTATCATTTTGGTATAAAAATGAAGGATTAAAAATATTTCCTGCTAAAGATGAATTAAAAGATCCAGCTAATACTTCTGTCTTCTTACATTTTGACTATATAAATCCAATTAATGAAGATGAATATAATAAAGATGATGGTCTAAGTGAATTTAATAAAGATTGGCATTTCTTCTCTAAAAAATATGTTGCTAAAGAAGATTATAATAACTTAACATTTAACATTCAAAGTATTTATAATATTAATGATTGTTTAATAACAGGAATATCTTTATTTAAAGATTTAGGAAGTTATTCATATGTTTATGATGATAAGGGAAACCTTATATCAACAGTTGATTTATCTAAGAAAAACAATACATTTGCTTATAATTCTGATAATCAGCTTATTAAAGTTACTAATCCTAAAGGAGCTAACTTCAAATTTGAATATGATGCATTAGTAAAAGACCAATTAGTAAAAGCCATCTCACCATCAGGAATAACTAATTCAATTAAATATGATAACTTTAATAACCCTATTAAAACAATAATAAATAACACTAATGCTTTTGATGAAATAATAAATACTACATATTATATTAGAGCTAGAAATACAGATAAATACTTTTATATAAATGACAATAAAACATTAAAAATTAAAGAATCTAATTGTTCTCACGATAAATTTAAAATAATATTACAGCCAGATAATAAAATAAAAATTCAACATGGAATTATGTCAAATTACTATTTAAAACATAATAATGGTTCCTTAAAACTAGAATATGGTGATACCAAAAACATATTTGAATTAATAAAACATAATAACAATAGTTACTCTATTAAATCTAATAACAGTAATTTAGCAATAACAATTATTACAAATGATTATCTATCTTTAAAAGAATATTCAGAAGATAATAATAATCAACAATTTATATTTGAAAAAATGGATAATAAATTATATATAGAATCCAGTGCTAAATATACAGATGATGGTAGATTTATTAAATCAGTTAATGATGGTCTAGGAAATATTACTTCATATAATATAAACTCTACTAATGGAACAATAAATAATATAACAGATCCATTAGGAAATATAACAAATTATACATATGATAATAAATATAGAATTACTAATATAAATCAAAATAAACATAATGTTGCTTATGAATATAACAATAATAATTTATCTAAAATAAAACATGGTACAAAAAATTATATTTTTAATTATGATGAATTTGATAATATCTCCAGTATAAAAATAAACAACAATACTTTAATAAATAACTATTATGAACCAAATAATGGTAATCTAACAAAAATAAAATATGGTAATAATAATGAAATAAATTATATATATGATAATTTTGATCGAGTAAAAACTATTACAAAATCAAATGATAAATATAATAACTATTATGATAATTTAGGAAGACTTACTAAAATAACAACTAATAAAAGTACTTATAAATATGAATATGACTTTGCTAATAGATTAAATAAATATAAATATAATGGATATGAATCATATTTTAAATATGATGAAAATAATTTAATAAGTAAAAAAATAGAAACTCTAAATAATATTAAATATACTTATAATTATACATATAATAAAGAATCATCTCTAACAAATTTAAATATCTTAAATGATAATTTTAATTATAACTATGATAAATTAGGAAGACTTACTGAATATAACATAAATAATAAATATAAAATTAATTATAATTATCTTACTCGAGGTAATAAAACATCTAATGTAATAAACAAAATAAATGATAATGGTCTAGAATACAGTTATATTTATGATAAATTAGGTAATATTAAAGAAACATATAAAAATAATATATTAACAAATAAATATTATTATGATGAATATTCAGAATTAATTAAAGAAGAAGACTTAGTAAATAAAAAGACAATTATTTATACATATGATAATTATGGTAACATTTTATCTAGAAAAACATATACTTACAATACTACTAATTTACTTAAAGAAGATAAATATGAATATAAAAATAGTAACTGGCAAGACTTATTAACTAAATTTAATAATGAATCAATCACTTATGATAATATAGGTAACCCCCTAACTATAGGTAATAAAGTATTAACTTGGATAAATGGTCGTGAACTTTATTCATATAAAGATGGTACTAATAAAGTAGCATTTAAATATAATGCAGATGGTAATAGAATAGCCAAAAACTTTAATGGACAAGAAATATATTATTATTTAGAAGGTAATACAATTATATTTGAAAGTAGAAATGGAACTGTGTTATATTATATTTATAACGGAGATGAATTATTAGGATTTAGATATAATAATATAACATATTATTATCATAAAAATATGTTTGGAGATATCATAGGTATATTTGATTCTAACTATAAAGAAATAGTTACATATGAATATGATTCATGGGGTTCTCTAATTAATATAACAGATATTAGTAATATAAATTTAGGAGAAATAAATCCATTTAGATATCGTTCATATTATTATGATACAGAAACAAAACTATATTATTTAAATTCAAGATATTATAATCCAGAAATAGGTAGATTTATTAATGGAGATTCTCTTTTATTAGCTAACCAAGATATAATATTAGCAAACGTATTCCAATATGTAAGTAATAATCCTATAATAAATTCAGATTATAGTGGACATAATGCAATAAGTTTACCATGGAATAACATGGGTAGTGTTATAGGAGGTTTAGGAGGTTTAGCTGGAGTAGGAAGTAGTGCGATTGCAGGCTTAGGTGCATTTGCTCCAGTAATTGCAATTATAGCAGCAACTGCAGCAGCTATTAGTACAGCAGTTTCATATTCAAAAACAAAACAAAAGAAAAAGAGTCAATCAAATAATAACCCTAAAGGACATACAGTATATGCTTTAGTAGATAAGGGAAATATAGCTCAATATGTAGGAAGAACCACAGACGTAAGAATACGTGCCAATGCTCATTTAAGAAATCCAAACAGAAAAATTTTAGAAATGCATATAATTAAAGATGAATTAAATATTTTTGAAGCTCGAGGGGTGGAGCAAACTTTAATAGAATACTGTAATGTTTTAAATAAAGGAAGTTATATGCATAATCAAATAAACGGAATAAAATTATGGACTGATAATTATTATGATTTTACTAGAATGGGGAGGAAGGCTTTTGATCACACAATAATACCTATTTATGGAGACAAATGTTATATAGATCCTCTAATATATCCAGCCGTAAATTAAAAGAAATAAAGGATGAAGAAAATGAAATCAAATATTGTAAAAAGATGGGAAAAAGGTGATTGTTATATTACCAAAATAAAATGCGATAAGTATCCTGAATACAATGATAAATATTTAATTATTGTCGTATCAGGTCATTATC
>CANDCB010000067.1 GCA_947383065.1 uncultured Bacillota bacterium
CATTTGATTCTAAATTAATGACACGTTTATTTGATAATATTATTAATAATAGTGTAAAGCATAATGAAAAAAAAGTTACTATTTATTTTAAGTTAAAAAAGGTTAAAGATAAGGTTAAAATAATTTTAGCTGATGATGGTAAAGGAATAGATAAAAATAATAATTTAAATTTATTTAATGCTTTTATTACAGGAGATGAAGCTAGGAATAATGGTAGTGGAACAGGTCTTGGATTATTTATAGCTAAAAGAGTAGTAGAAATTCATGATGGTAAAATAAAGTTAATAAAAAAACCTAAATCTCCTTATAAATTTGCGATTGAAATAGAATTTTAATCGCTTTTTTCTTGGAATATTAACAAATCTTAATGTTTTCTTAATTATATCTTAATTAACGACTGCTAAAATTATATATGTATAGCTATGAAAGAGAGGATTTACATGAGATTAGTACTAGAGTATTTAGAAGAAAGTACAAAAAAGAATAAAGATAAAATAGCTGTAATAGAAGAATCTAAAAAAGTAACTTATGGGGAATTACAATTATCTTCTAGAATTATTGGAACATGTTTATTAGAATATCTTAATATAAATAATCCAGTAATAGTTTTTATGGATAAAGGGATTGATACTTTAGAAGCTTTTTTTGGTATTTTATATGCTGGTGGGTGTTATAGTTTAATTAATCCAGAATTACCATTAAGTCGATTAAAAGTAATAAATGAGGTTTTAAAAAGTAATGTTGTTGTAACAAATCAAGAATATTATGAGAAAGCAGTGGAACTATTTCCTTTGTTAACTGTTTTGATGGTTGAAGATATGCTTAAGTCTAATGTTGTGGATGATAAAAGATTAAATGAAGTTCGAAATAAGTTAATTGATTTAGATCCAGTTTATATTAATTTTACTTCTGGTTCTACAGGCATTCCAAAGGGAGTAGTTGTTGGAAACCGTTCAATAATTGATTTTATTGATGTTTTTACGAATGAGTTTGATTTTAATGAAGATGATTTAATAGCTAATCAAGCACCGTTTGATTTTGATGTATCAGTTAAAGATATCTATTCAGCTTTGTGTGTGGGAGCAACACTAGTAATTGTTCCAAAAAAATTATTTTCGGCACCAGCGGCTTTGTTAGATTATCTAGTTTTAAATGAGGTAACTACGATGACTTGGGCAGTTTCAGCTCTTTGTTTGATTACAACATTTCATGGACTAGATTATAAAGTACCAGTTAGTGTTAAAAAGATATTATTTAGTGGTGAAGTAATGCCAATTAAGCATTTAAGGATGTGGATGGAAAAACTTCCTGAAGCTGAGTTTATTAATGTTTATGGCCCAACTGAAATAACTTGTAATTGTACATATCATCGAGTAAAAAGAGATAAAGAGTATACTGAGTTGCCAATTGGAAGACCTTTTATTAATGAAAGAGTTATTCTTTTAGATGAAAACGATCAAGAAGTAACAACTAGTGATACTCCAGGAGAGATTTGTGTAGCTGGTTCGTGTTTAGCATTAGGATATTTTAGTAATGATCTACAAACTAAAAAATCTTTTGTTCAAAATCCATTGAATAAAAATTATATAGAATTGATTTATAGAACAGGAGATTTAGGGAAATATAATAATGAAAATGAGTTAGTTTTTGTGGGTCGTAAGGATTTTCAAATTAAATATCAAGGTCATCGTATTGAATTAGAAGAAATAGATCGTAATGTCATGTTAGTTGAGGGGATAAGAAGGGTTTGTACAGTATTTGATGAAAAGAAACATAAATTATATTGTTTTTATGTTGGAGATATTGATAAGGAAACAATAATTGATAATTTAAAGAAAAATGTTCCAGAATATATGATACCGTCAAAGTTTAAACAACTTGAAAATTTTGTTTTAACTAAAAATGGGAAAATAGACCGTAAGATTTTGATGAATTTAATTGAGGAGGGAAGATGATGGATTTAACAAAGTTAGTTAAAAAATATGGAACTCCTTTGTATGTTTTTGATACAGATGCTATAAATGAGCGTATATCTTATATGAGGGAATATTTTTGTAATAAAAAGATATGTTTTGCAATAAAAGCAAATACTTTTGTTATAAAAGAAATTATTAAAAATGTTGATTGTTTAGAGGTTTGCTCAAATGGTGAATATGAAATTTGCAAGAAATTAAAGGTTGATGGGGAAAAGATAGTTTTATCTGGTGTTTATAAAAATCCGCTTGATTTTGAAAATATTTTTCAAAATAAGGAAGTTGTGGGGAAATTTACGGTTGAGTCTTTGACACAATATGAAATGTTAAAAATGCTGGCTACTAAGTATGAGAGAAAAATAAATATTTTAATAAGACTTACAAGTGGTAATCAATTTGGAATAAATGAAGATGAAGTAAAAACTATAATAAGTCAAAAATGTGATTTTATTAATATAAAGGGAATTGAATATTTTTCTGGGACACAAAAGCATAATTTGAAAATAATAGCTAAAGAGATGAATCATTTAAAGGAATTAGTTTTAGAGATTGAAGAAGCTTATGATATTTCTATATCTGAAATTGAATACGGCTTAGGACTTCCAGTTTATTATTTTGAAGGAGAAACTTTTGATGAAGAAACTTATTTTAAAGAGCTTAATAATTTATTAGAAGAAAATTTTGCTAATAAAGTTATTACTTTAGAAATAGGACGTAGTTTAGTAGCTCATGCAGGTTATTACTTAACTAAGGTAGTTGATAAAAAAACAAATAAAAATGGTAATTTTGTAATATTAGATGGAGGAATTAATCATTTAGTTTATTATGGTCAGTCAATGGCAATGAAGATTCCTAAATTTGATATTATACCATCTAAAACAGGAGATGTAGAAACATATAATTTATGTGGAGCTTTATGTACAATTAATGATTTGATTGTAAAACAATTGTCTGTTCCAATATTAGATTTAAATGATATTTTCGTTTTTAAAAATGTTGGGGCTTATTCAGTTACAGAGGGTATTTCACTATTTTTAAGTCGTGATTTACCTAAAGTACTTTTAATAAAAAATAATAAAGAAATATTGGTTAGGGAAACTATAAATACTTATAAAATTAATGAACCTAACTATGAAGGAGAATAAAAATGAAAGAATTATTAAATATTTTAGAGGAGATTAAACCAGGGGTTGATTATGAAAATAGTGAAAGTTTAATTGATGATCATTTATTAGATTCATTATCTATATTATCTTTAATTGCGGAAATTGAGGATAATTTTGATGTAGTTATTCCAACGGTTGAGATAGTTCCTGCTAATTTTAATTCAGCTAAAAAAATAATGGAATTGATAAATAGGTTACAAGAGGAAGAATAGTATGCAATATTGTGATGTTACATATTTCTTAGTTTTTCTGCCTATAGTTATGCTTATTTATCAACTTTGTTCTAAGAAAGTGCGTCCCTTTATTTTATTAGTTGCTAGTTTTGTTTTTTTCTATTTATTAAGTGGTAAATTATTATTTTATATACTTATTTCTATATTTTCTATTCATCATTTTGGCTTATGGTTATATGATAATAAAAAAGAGGAAGAAGAAGTTTTAGCTAATACAGTTAAAGAAGATAGAAAAGTAGTTAAAAAAGCTTTTTTAAAAAAGAGAAAACAAATTCTTTTATTAGGTATTGTTGTCCAATTAAGTTTGTTGGTATTGTTAAAATATCTATCTTTCTTATGTTTAAATGTAAATAATTTATTTAATTTACTTAATGTTCCTTTTAGAATAAAACAGTATAAATTTGCAGCTCCTATAGGGATATCATTTTATACTTTACAAGCGATATCTTATTTAGTTGATGTTTATCGTGGTAAAATAATGACAGATAAAAATATTTTTAGATTGGCTTTATATATGTCATTCTTTCCCCAAGTTATGGAAGGACCTATAGCTAGATATAATGAAACGGCTGAGGATTTATATGCTGGCAATAAGTTAAAATACCATAATATTTGTTTTGGTCTTCAAAGAATTCTTTTTGGAATGTTAAAGAAAATAGTTGTAGCTGATCGTTTAAATATTATAGTAAAGGCTATTTTTAAAGGCTATGCTTCATTAAATGGTGGAGTTATACTTTTAGGTGTGATTCTTTATACAATTCAGTTATATATGGATTTTTCAGGAGTTATGGATGTTGTAATTGGTAGTGGAGAAATATTTGGTGTAAAATTGCCAGAAAACTTTAGACAACCATTTTTTGCTAGAACTATATCAGATTTCTGGGCAAGATGGCATATTACATTAGGAACATGGTTTAAAGATTATATATTTTATCCAATATCTTTATCTCAGTTTTCTAAAAAAACAACAAAATTTTTAAAGCCGAAAATCGGTAGTCATTTTGGACCATTAGTTGCGGGAACTGTTGCTTTATTTGCGGTTTGGTTTTGTAATGGATTATGGCATGGTGCGGGATATAATTATTTGTTTTTTGGAATGTATCATTTTGGCTTTATTTTACTTGGAAATGTTTTTGCACCATTATTTTCTAAATTTTATGAAATAACAAAAATAAATCGTAATAATATAATAATAAGAATAATTGGAGCGATAAGAACAACTGTTATTGTTATTTTTGGCGAATTATTTTTTAGAGCGCCAACTTTAACAAGTGGTTTTGTAATGTTTAAAAAAATATTTACAGAATTTAGTTTTGCAAGTTTTAAAAATAAATTTATTTTTACTTTAGGATTAGATAAATTTGATTTTATTATTGTAGGAGTAACTTTAGTTATAATTTTAGTTTTTAGTTTTCTTAAGGAAAATAATATAAATATTAGGGAAGTTATTGCTAGAAGAAATATTGTTTTTAGATGGATTTTATATTATTTGTTAATATTTTATATCTTAATTTTTGGTGCTTATGGTTCTGGATATGTACCAGTTGATCCAATGTATGCAAGTTTTAAGGGGAATGTTTATGAGAAAATATAATAATATAATTAAACCAGTTATTTTTAGTATTGTTTTAGTTTGTTTATTATGTGTTTTTTCTTTTATATTTTCGCCTAAAAATAATATGGGTGAATTTGGAATGACTAATATTGCTGCTCATGGTTATTTGGGGGAAAAAGAAAATACTATTGATGTTTTATTTATTGGAGATTCATTAGCTTATTCTTCGTTTTTTCCGCTTCAAATGTATGATGAATATGGCTTTACTTCTTATACAGTAAGTACACCAGCACAGAAACTGTATGAGACTTATGATTATTTTGAAAGTTTTTTAGAACATCAAAATCCACAGGTTGTTGTCTTTGAAAATGGTAATTTATTAAGGGATTTTCTATTTAATGAAGCTTTAACAGCAGAGATTGGTCGATATTTACCAGTCATAACTTATCATAACCGTTGGAAGAATTTAAATTTTAATGATTTTACATCGGATATTTCGTATACTTATACTAATCCAACAAAGGGCTATAAGAAAATTGATAATATAAAACCAACTAAAAAAGTAGATTATATGAAAAAAAATAAAAACTTTTCTAAAATATCAAAACAAAATATTTATTATTTAAAGAGAATGAAGAATTTGTGTGAAAAAAAGGGAATTGATTTTCTAATGGTGAGTACAATTACTTTAAAAAGTATGAATTATGCTCGTCATAATGCTTTTTCGAAAATTGCTAATGATGAAAAGATAAAATATATTGATCTTAATTTAGTTGATGATATAAAAATTGATTGGGAAAAAGATACTTATGATAGTGGAGAACATTTAAATTATAATGGTGCTCAAAAAGTAAG
>CANDCB010000068.1 GCA_947383065.1 uncultured Bacillota bacterium
ACACAAGACGTCACACTCTTTCCCTACACGACGCTCTTCCGATCTCTTATTTTCTTTTTTTTGATAAAGTTGATGATATTTTTATCATTAAAATTCTTAGAAAGATATACTTTCTTTATGCTACTAAAATTTTCTCTTAGCTCATTAAATACATTCTTACCAAATACTTTCATTGCACATCTCCTACTATAAAATCCATTATTTCTTTAATACGATCAAATTTATTTTGAAAATATAATTTACCAATTAGAGCTTCTAGACCAGTTGCTAAACGATATGTAACGATATCAGCATGTTTTGTTTTAGCTCCTTTAGCATTACGCCCCCATTTTATTATTTCTTTTTCTTCATCACTAAAAAAGTTTGCTTCCATTAAATGTTCTAGATGTTTTCTTTGACTATTAGCACTAACATATTTTAAGCTTTCTTTTTGGAGTTCACCCATTTTAGTTAGACCTTTTTTTATTAAAAATTCTCTTATATATTGTTCATATATAGTATCTCCCATATAAGCCATTACTAAAGGATTGTCACTCATACTAATCACCACCAATAATTTATCACATATAGAAAAAAAAGCAAGGAAAAGCTATAGAAGATTATAAAGGAAACAAGAAGTGAATATAAAAGAAAATCTTATTTCAAAAAAGAGTTATCTTTAGAAAAATTATTATAAGTTTTTCAAGTAGCTTTTTTTATTATTTAAAGTAAATTTTATATATTATTTTAATTATTTATTACTTTAATTTATTTTTTAAAAATATGTAAAGTTTTGGTTATTGAGCAATTTATGGAAGTTATTAGGAAGTTTTTTCTCTTTTGAAAACAAATGAAAAAAGGAGAATATTTTTTCTCCTTATGTTATTTATTAAGTTCATCAATTATATGAGAAGCAGCAATTGTTCCATCAGATACAGCAGTAGTTATTTGATAAATATCTTTTTTTACTATATCTCCAATAGCATATATTCCTTTTATTTTAGTTTCATAATTATTATCAACAGTAATATATCCTTCTTTATCGGTAATATTAAGATGACTTACAAAATCAGTATTTGGAATAAAACCAATATAAGTAAATAAACCACTTATTTCTAAATTTTGCCCATTATTTAAAATTATTTCTTTAATTTTATTATTTTCTTCTTTTATTTCTACTATACTTGCATTTTTTATAATAGTAATATTTTCTCTTGCTTCAATTTGCTTTATAGGAAGACCTGTTGTTCTAAAATTGTCTCGGCGATGTATTAGATAAACATGGTTGCAAATATTTGAAAGATATAGAGCTTCTTGTAAAGCACTATTGCCTCCACCAACAACAGCAACATCTTTATTTTTATAAAATGCACCATCACATAATGCACAATGACTAATACCATGACCTATTAATTTTTCTTCATTGGCTAATCCTAGGTTCCTAGGAGAACGACCTGTAGCAATAATTATATTTTTGGTTTTGTAAATTGAATCATTGGTGTATATTTCTTTTATTTCTCCTTCTTTGATAGAAGTTATTTTTTTATTTTCAATGTTAATATTTAAATCTTTTAGAGTATTATATAAATTCATTGCAAAATCTGGTCCAGTAGTATTATAAAGACCTGGATAATTTTCAATTTTATCGATGAAATTTAAATAACCACCAACCATAAGAGATTCAAAACATAAAACATTTAAGTTAGCTCTTTTAGCATAGATAGCTGCGGAAACTCCAGATGGGCCTAAACCAATTATTATTAAATCATATATCATTGTATCAATCCTTTTTTAAATTACTAAAATCATAATATTTACCCTTTTTTAATTTTGTAAAACAAAGAAGTAAAAACAAGAATAACCCAATTATAAACATTATAATTGATATGAGTTGGGCTACTTTAAAATTAGCAAGCATTAATGAATCTGTTCTAAGACTTTCAATAAAGAAACGACCTACACTATACCACATTAAATAAACGCAAGTAAGTTGACCTGTTTTTAATGATTTATAAAATTTTCTTATTAATATTAATATTAAAAAACCGATAAGACACCAAAGAGATTCATATAAAAAAGTAGGATGATAATAAATTCCATTAATTTGCATACCATTAATTATAAAACTTGGTAAATGAAGGTTTTGTAAATTAGCAAGCGTTGTAGCTGGGCCATGAGCTTCACCATTAAAAAAGTTTCCCCAACGACCTATAGCTTGAGCTAATATAAGTGATGGTACAACTAAATCACACATTCTTAAAGGTGATACTTTTTTTATTTTACAAAAAAATATTAAAGTTATTAATCCAGCAATAATTCCACCATGAATGGCTAAACCACCATTCCATATTTTAAAAATATCTAATAAATTATCTTTGTAAAGATTAAAGTTAAAAATACAATAGTATAAACGTGCACCTATAATACCAAATATAACAATCCAAAAGCCTAAATCGAAGACAAAATCTTTTGGCAAGTTAAATTTTTTTCCTTCTTTTTCAGCTAAGGCAAAACCAATAATAATACCGATAAGGATTAAAACAGAATACCATTTAAGGCTGAAATTACCAATACTAAAAATCTCTGGATTCATAAATTCTCCTCTTAAATTCAAACATTTAATTCTTTCTTTTTATTTTGTATCTTTTATATAATAATATATATTATAACATATATGTGGAGACTTAATACTTAATAATTTTTTTATTATTTTGTAAAAAATTTATATAAAATAAATTAATAGTTTTCATTTAGTTAGTTTTATAACTCTTTTAAAAGCTCTACTAATTCCATAAAATTTTTGGGGAAACTAAGTGCTCCACTTTTATGATAATAAGTTTCATATTCGTCATAAAAAGCTAGACGCCATTTTAAGGACATTGGTTTATGATCTTTAGTTTTGTCTGGCCAATAATCAAATTCATCTAAATTTTCATAACTCCATACAATATTATTTATTTTTTCTTGTTGTTTGGATGTTATTTGATATTCTTTTAACTCACCATTAACATCAATTACTTGGGCTTCTAAATTAATTATAATGTAATTCATATCAAAATATTCTAATTCAATCCTTTTGATACGAGGCTTTTTTTTATTCATTTTGGTTACTTCTAATTCTGTCATTTTATTCTCCTATAAGTATTTTTTTAAGAATTGACCTGTATAGCTATCATTATTTTTGGCTATTTCCTCTGGTGTTCCTGTGGCAACAATTTCGCCACCACCAGTTCCGCCTTCTGGTCCTAAGTCGATAATATAATCAGCCACTTTAATAACATCTAAGTTATGTTCAATAACAATTACAGTATCCCCATTATCAACAATACGATTTAGAATAATAAGTAACTTTTTTATATCATCTACATGAAGACCGGTTGTTGGTTCATCTAAGATGAAAACACTTTTACCCGTAGCTTTTTTTTGTAATTCTTTTGCTAATTTAACTCGACCTGCTTCTCCCCCTGAAAGTGTTGGAGCAGATTGACCAAGTTCAATATATGATAATCCAACATCCATCATTACTTGAATTTTGTTTTTTACTTTGGGAATATTATCAAAAAATTCTAAGGCTTCGGAAACACGCATATGTAAAACATCGGAGATATTTTTATCTTTAAATTTGACATCCAATGTTTCTCTATTATACCTTGTCCCTTTACAAATTTCACAAGGAACATAAACATCAGGAAGAAAATTCATTTCTATTTTTTTTACGCCGTCACCCCAGCAGGCTTCACAACGACCACCTTTTACGTTAAAAGAAAATCTGTTTTTACCATAACCGCGTATTTTTGATTCTTTCATATTGGCGAAGACATCTCTTATATCGTCAAAAACACCAACATATGTAGCTGGATTACTACGAGGAGTACGTCCTATTGGGTCTTGGGTAATATGAACTACTTTATCAATATTTTCTAGGCCTTTTATTTCTTTGCAATCGCCAACTATTGTTTTAGATTTATAGACTTTTTTAGTTAAAGCATTATATAAAATGTCATTAACAAGTGTTGATTTACCACTACCAGATACACCTGTAACACAGATGAATTTACCCAAAGGAAATTTTACATTGATTTTTTTCAAATTATGCTCTTTAGCACCTTTTATTTCTATAAAAAGGCCATTGCCTTTACGACGTTTTTTTGGAACTTCAATTTTTTCTTGGCCAGTCAAATATTTGCCAGTTAAGGAATTAGGATTTTCCATAACACTTTTAGGGGTTCCAGCGGCCATAATACGTCCACCGTTTACTCCTGCACCAGGTCCGACATCAACTAGATAATCGGCTGCTAACATTGTATCTGTATCATGTTCAACAACAATTAAAGTATTACCTAAATCGCGCATTTCTTTCATTGAGGCAATTAGTTTTTCGTTATCGCGTTGATGTAAACCAATACTTGGTTCGTCTAAAACATATAATACGCCTGATAGCTTACTACCAATTTGTGTAGCTAGGCGAATACGTTGAGCTTCACCACCTGATAACGTTCCAGCAGCACGGTTTAAAGTAATATATCCAAGACCTACATTGTTTAAAAATTCTAAACGATTACAGATTTCTTTAACTAGTAATTCACTAATTGTTTGTTGTTCTTTTGTTAGTTTTAAATTAGTCATAAATTTATAGAGTTCGGATATACTTAGTGCTGTCATATCATAAATATTCTTTTTATTTATAAAAACATTTAGTACTTCTTTTTTTAATCTTGTTCCGTGACAAAGAGAACACTCTGTTTCGGTCATAAAACTTTCAATCCATTCGCGAACCCAACCAGCAGTCGTTTCTATATGGCGTCTTTCAAGATTGTTGATGATTCCTTCAAAAAAATCACTTTTTGTTCTTATATTTCCGTTTTTAGAAACATATTTAAAATCCATAACTTCTGTTGTCCCATAAAGAATTTTATTAAGTTTTTCTTCACTTATATTTTTAATTGGCATATCTAAATCGATATCGTAATAGTCTGCTACAGTACTAACTTCAGTAAATGTTGTATTTTGGTCTTCTGAAAGGGTAACTATTCCTCCTTCTCTTATACTTTTATTAGGATTAGGAATTAATAGTTCTTTAGCTATTTTCATTTTTAAACCAAGACCATTACACTCTGGACAAGCTCCCCACGGAGAATTAAAGGAAAACATTCTCGTTTCTAATTCAGGAATAGAATAGTTACATTTTATACATGCATAATTTTCGCTCATTAAAAATTCTTCGCCACCAATGACATTGAACAAGACCATACCATTAGCAAGTTTAGTACTATTTTCAATAGATTCAAAAATACGAGAACGATCTTCTTCACGAACGACAATTCTATCAACTATAACTTCTATATAATCTTTTTTGTTTTTTTCTAATTTAATATCTTCTAGGAGGTCTCTTACTTCCCCATTTACTCGTACTCTACTATATCCTTTGGCACGTAAATCTTCAAGTATTTGAGCATGAGCTCCTTTTTCACCACGGACTACAGGAGCCATAATTTCGATTTTAGTACCTGATGGTAAATCTAGTATTTTATTAGTCATTTCTTCAATACTTTGACTTTTAATCGGCTCGTGATGATTTGGACAATATGGAACACCGATACGAGCAAATAATAATCTTAAATAATCATATATTTCTGTAACAGTTCCAACTGTACTTCGAGGGTTATTGTTGGTACTTTTTTGGTCAATGCTAATACTAGGACTCAATCCTTCAATGGAATCGACGTCTGGTTTACTAGATCCACCAAGAAATTGTCTGGCATATGCTGATAAACTCTCGACATATCTTCTT
>CANDCB010000069.1 GCA_947383065.1 uncultured Bacillota bacterium
ATGGAAGAAGGATTAATTCCAGATGGGGATAACTGGATGAGAGCTGTTTGCTCTGGAACAACACTAAATGATAATCTCGAGTTAAACTTATATTATGATAAAGTTTCTCAAGGATACTCACAACATGGATATGTTGGCTTATATAATAATAAAAGAATAATTGCTATAGGAAAGTTAAGTAAGATAATTAAAGCTTCCTACAAAAATAACCAGTTTACTTATTCTTTAATTGAAGGTAGTGAAATAACAGAACAAGATTTAAAGAACATTAAAGAAGCTATTTCAAGGTCCGAAAAATATGGCTTTAGTAATGAAGAAAAGTACTATTTCTTAGTGGATAAATTTATTGAAACTAATTTTATTAAATCTAGTAAATATCCTCTTTGGAAAGCTAAGTTATTTAATTTATCAGAAATTTTAAATGTTGATGAGCTCCCATCTGTCGAAAATATCGCTAATATACTAAAAAATAAAACATGGGAAGAATTTTTATAATCATCATGTTAAAAATATAAATATAGAAGAAATAAAAAAATAATTGAAGTAATGATATGGCAAGATACCCCATATCATTTTTTGTTAGTAGATTCATTAAAATGACCTATAATTAATTAGCTACTCATTTTCATATTAATTTTTTTCGGAATTATGTTTCTCAAAAATAAATTTTAATTAGATAAATAAACATAATTGCCATTATAAATAATTAATGTAGACCATTTTGTTTTAATTTATCCGTCTAAAAATTTCTTTTTATTAAATTAAATAAGTAATTTTTATTATTTTATAATTATAAAATATCATTAAATTTCACCTTTTAGCCATAAAAAAAAGTATCTTTATAATTGAATATTTTAACATGCCATTTTTTATATGTTAACTATAAAGATACTTAACAGATATTTTCTTTTTTATTCACTTTTTAATTCGAATAAGATATCACGAAGTTCCATAGCTCGTTCAAAGTCTAGAGCTTTGGCAGCTTCTTTCATTTGTTCTTCAATAGATTGAATTAGTTTTGTCTTTTCTTTTTTAGTCATTTTATCACTCGTCTTTTTATTCTTTTTATCCTCAACTTCATTGCTAATTACTTCTCTTATGTCTTTTATAACTGTATGAGGTGTAATATTATTTTTAATATTATATTCTTCTTGAATTTGACGACGTCTCTTAGTTTCACTAATCGCTTCATTCATCGCTTCGCTTATAGAATCAGCATACATAATAACATGACCTGACTCATTTCTAGCTGCACGACCAATAGTCTGAATCAAACTACGAGAACTTCTTAAGAATCCCTGTTTATCTGCATCCATAATACAAATTAAACTTACTTCTGGAATATCTAATCCTTCCCTTAAAAGGTTAATTCCAACTATACAATCATATTTTCCAATTCTTAATTCTTGAATTATTCGTAAACGATCTAAAGATTTTACTTCACTATGAAGGTAAGCTACTTTAATACCTATATCTTTTAAATAATTAGTTAATTCTTCAGACATTCTTATCGTTAAAGTAGTTATTAGAACTCTTTCATTTTTTTCTTTACGTAAATTTATTTGTTCTATTATATCATCTATTTGACCTTCTGTTGGCTTTACTTCTATAGTTGGATCGAGTAATCCAGTAGGTCTGATAATTTGTTCAACAAACTGTCCATTAGTTTTTTCAAGTTCATAATCTCCAGGTGTTGCCGAAATATAAATAGCTTGATTTATTTTATTTTCAAATTCGTCATATTTTAAAGGTCGATTGTCTAAAGCACTTGGAAGACGAAAACCATAGTCAACTAGAGTTTGCTTACGCATTCGATCTCCATTATACATTCCTCTTACTTGTGGTAATGTTACATGTGATTCATCAACAACTAAAAGAAAATCATCTGGGAAAAAATCAATCAAACAAGACGGCGTTTCACCTTCCTCACGTAAAGCTAAATGCCTTGAGTAATTTTCCACTCCATTACAAAATCCTGTTTCTTTAAGCATTTCTAAATCATAATTTGTTCTTTCTTTTAAACGTTGTTCTTCCAATAATTTATTGTTATCATGTAAAACTTTAAGACGACTTTCTAGTTCAACTTCAATACGTTTTATTGCTTCTTGCATTTTATCAGGACTAGTTACAAAGTGGGATGCTGGAAACAAACTAATAGTTTTTTTATTCTGTAAAATTACCCCTGTTAGTGGATCAAATGTACATATACGGTCTACTTCATCACCAAATAATTCTATTTTAATCCCACTAGCTTTTTCATTAGCAGGTATAATATCGATAGAATCTCCTCTTACACGAAAAGTTCCACGGTGGAAATCTAGGTCACTGCGTTCATAAGTCATATCTATTAATTTATTAATTATGTCATTACGTTTTATAACATCACCTACATTTAAAGTAAGCATATTTTTTTCATATTCTTCTTTTTCACCTATACCATAGATACATGAGACAGAAGCAACAACTATAACATCTCGATTATTTATTAAAGAACTTGTAGCAGCATGACGTAATTCATCTATTTCATCATTTATTGAAGCATCCTTTTCAATATAAGTATCACTTTGAGGAACATAGGCTTCTGGTTGATAATAATCATAGTAAGAAATAAAGTAACTGACATGATTTTCAGGGAATAATTCTTTAAACTCGCTATATAACTGTCCAGCAAGAGTTTTATTATGAGCTAATATCAGCGTTGGCTTATTAACGCTTGCAATTACATTTGCTATTGTAAAAGTCTTTCCTGTCCCAGTTGCCCCTAGTAAAACTTGTTCTTTCTTTCCTTCATTTAAACCTTCCACTAATTCATTTATCGCTTCTGGTTGGTCACCACTAGGAGCGTATTTTGATACTAATTTGAACATAATTTATTCCTCCGCTCATTATTATTTTGTTTCCTCCTGATAAAGTTATTCGTCATCAAATAATAAAAATATTTAGTTAATGTTAACTTTATTTTGAAAAAATTTAAAATAATAATAATTATAATTTTTAAAGTATTAATTAATATTAAACTTTAAATTAAATAGTAAAATTTACATAATTTTATCATTTTTAATAATCAAAAACAAGGTAACTACTATTATTACCTTGTAATCAAAATACTTATTAAGTTAAAAGTTAATTTTACTATTAACTTTTACTATTACTTAAAAGTTTAACTTTTAATTTTTATAGACGTTGATAATTCATATTTCTATTAAATTCTTTTATTGAACATCATTTTCATCAAAATCTTTTAAAGAATATATTATTTTTAATACATTAGAATTAGATTAAAAAAAGACACATAATATTAATACATGTCAATTGATTATTATATATCTTCAAATATTCTAATTTTTTAATTTCCATTATATATTCTTTAATATATCAATAAAATTTTTAACACCTTCTCCTTTAGAAGTCTTAATATAACATATATTAAAATATCTTTTAGGTAAATTAAAATCTGTTTTCAAAATTATAAAATCCTCAGTTTGATAATGTATAGGATTGCCTATTCCAACACCAAATCCATTTTTAATTAGTTCTTTACATAAACTATAACTATTAAATTCATAAGCAGGTTTAAAATAAATATTATTTTTTTTCAAAAAACTATCAAAGTTTTTTCTCCCATGAGTTATATTACTTAATAAGACTAAAGGTAATTTAAGGAGTTCATCTAAGGACAACACTTCATTTTCTAAATAACCAAATGACTTTTTAGACGCAATAAAACAATCTTGTATTTCAAAAGACTTTATTATTTCATAATTATCGATTTCTTCATAACTATTTTTAATTAAAATATCCAATTTTCCCATTTTATTATATTTTTCTAATATCTCTATTTCTTCTAAAACAATTTCTATTTTTATCTTTGGATACATATTTTTAAATTTTGCTAAAGAATCCAATAAAGGCTCTAAAAAGTTAGTCGTAGTCGCTCCAATATATAAATGATTTTCTTGATTATGGGTTTCCGTTATGACATTTAAAGTACTTCCTAAATTTTGTAACATCTTTTTGACATATTCATATAGAATTTCTCCTTCTTTAGTTAAACTAACTCCTTTTTTATTTCTTATAAAAAGTTTAGTATTGAGTTCTTCTTCTAAATTTTTAACAGCCTTAGTCAAAGATGGTTGAGAAACATTTAAAATTTTACTAGCTTTAGTAATATTTTTTATATTTGCTATTTCAAAAAAGTATTTTAAAAAATTTAAATTAAGATTATTATACATATAATATCACCATCTTAATTATAACACTTACTATAACTTAAAACTATCGATATGATAGAAAGATAATATTTTACTTATATTTATAACTATCTTAATATTTAATTAAGAAAGAAGGAAAATAATGAAATATTTAGCAGATACTCATACTCATTCAATTTATTCATATGATGGTCAAATGAAAATGGAAGACATGATAAAAAAAGCTCTAGCATTAGGATTAGAGTACTTAGCTTTTACCGAGCATCTTGAATTAGGACAAATAACAATCAAACAATTTTTAAATCGATATAAACTATATTCAGAAGAAATTGATAACCTTCAAACACGTTATCCTAATATACGTCTTATTAAAGGAATTGAATTTTCAAATCCTGAATTATATCCTAAAGAATTAGAAATTGTTAATAACTTAGACCTTGATTATATAATTGGTAGTAATCACCTTTTACCTAAGGATAACAGCGAAAAAGAGATTTTATTATATTATAAAAGAATTTTAGAGATTATAAAACAGGGCGGTATAGATACTATCGCTCACCTTGATTATTTAAGACGAAAATATGATGATTCAACCATTTCTCAAGATATTATAAAAGAAATATTTTGTACTCTTATAAAAAAAGATATCGCTTTAGAAATTAATACTTCTGCCATAAGAAGACGTCAATTAGATTCTTTCCCAAGTAAAGAAAAATTAAAAATTTATCAATCTCTTGGTGGTACCAAAGTAACTATTGGTAGTGACGCCCATCGTTTAAATGAAATATATGATTCTATTCCGCAAATAGATTCAGATTATGATTTTGAAAAAGGTCTATATTTAAAAAGAAGATTTATATCACTTTCCCAAAAATAATAGTAATAAAAATTACTTCTAAAGACCATTCTTATTTTTTAATGTTGTATTCTGTCTAAATTTTTACTAATTTATTTATTAATTTTTGTATATTTGGTAAAATAATAAAAAAGATTAGTTATTAAAATAAGAAAGGACTGTTATATGAAAGCACTTGTTACAGGAGCATCTTCTGGTATCGGAAAAGATATTGCTATATACTTAGGAACACTTGGCTATGATTTAATTTTAGTAAGTCGAGATGAAGCCAGATTAAAAGAAACAGCTAAAAAAATTAATACTAGTGTAACTATCTATCCTGTTGATTTATGTGGTAAAGAAAATTGTTTTAAACTTTATAACCATTTTAAAGATCAAGATATAGACATTTTAGTAAATGGTGCTGGTTTTGGTTTATTTGGCAATACTTGGGAAACAGATATAAATAAAGAATTAAAAATGATTGACCTTAATATTACTGCAGTTCATATTTTAACAAAATTATTTTTACAAGATATGATTAAAAAAAATAAAGGATATATTTTAAATATTGCCAGTAGTGCAGGATTCTTAGCTGGCCCAATTTTAAATACCTATTATGCTAGTAAAAATTATATTGCCAAGTGGACTTTAGCTATATATGAAGAATTAAGAAAAGTTAAGAGTAATGTTCA
>CANDCB010000070.1 GCA_947383065.1 uncultured Bacillota bacterium
CCCCACACCCACCAACGACGTCACACTCTTTCCCTACACGACGCTCTTCCGATCTCTTTTTTAATAATATCTAATGATAATGTTTCGCTCTTAATATATTCCATAAAGCTTTGTACACAATCATCAATTGCATTATCACCATCATAATATAGTGTTATGCGATCTGCAACATTAAAGTCCATATTTTTACGAAGTTGCTGTATTTTAGAAATCATTTCACGAGCAATTCCTTCTAAGACTAATTCTCTAGTTAATGATGTTTCAAGAATAATAAAATTATTATTTTCCATACCAACATTAAATCCTTCTTTAGATGATATTCTTATTTCTACCATATCTTTTGTAACATCAATTTCTTTTCCATCAATAGTCATTTTTAGATTTTCATCTTTTTGTAGTTTATTAATACTTTCTTCATCTAATGTTTCAAGTTTAGCTTGAAATTCTTTTATAAGTGGACCAAAAACTTTACCAACATTTTTAAAATTAGGTTTAACACTTAAATTCATATATTCATTTAAATTATCAACAAACACTACTTTTTTAATATTAAGTTCTTCTTCAATTAATGGAACTAAATCAGCTATTAAATCTTTATTTTTTCCATCTAATATTGCTTCACTAAGAGGTTGACGAACCTTAATTTTTGTTTCTTCACGAACAAAACGTCCAATTGAAATTAAATTTCTAATCAAATCCATACGTTTTTCTGTTACTTCATCAATCAATTTTTCATTATATTTAGGGAAATCAGCTAAATGAACTGACTTTTCTTTAGTTAACTTCGTATAAATTTCTTCAGTTATAAATGGTATAATCGGTGCTGCCATACAACATAATCCAACTAATACCTCATAAGTTGTCATATAAACTGCTTTCTTTGAATTATCTAATTCTGAAGCCCAAAAACGTTTTCTATTTCTTCTAATATACCAATTAGATAAATCTTCTGAAACAAATTCAGTAAGCGCTCTAACAACCTTATTTAAATCATATTCTTCATAACTTTCAGTTACATATTTTAATAATTTATTATATTTAGATAATAACCATCTATCTATTTCTTCTCTTTCTTCATAAGAAACATTACAATTATTTATATCAATATTATCTGTATTCGCATATAAAGCAAAGAAGCTATAAGTATTCTTTAATGGATTAAAGAACTTAGAATATACTTCCTTTAAACCATTTATATCAAATCTTAAAGGTGTCCACACAGGTGAAACATATGGTAAATAAAATCTAACTACATCAGCTCCATATTCTTTCATTGTTGTAAATGGTTCAACAATATTGCCTTTTGATTTAGACATTTTTTTACCTTCAGCATCTTGAATTAAATCATTTACTAAAACATTTTTAAATGGTGCACAACCTTTTAAGAAAGTTGAAATTATTATTAAAGTATAAAACCATCCTCTTGTTTGATCAATTCCTTCACAAATAAAATCAGCTGGAAATTGATCTTCAAAAATATCCTCATTTTCAAATGGCCAATGGTATTGTGCAAATGGCATAGCTCCTGAATCAAACCAACAATCAATTACATCTTTAGTACGTGTCATTGCTTTTCCACATTTTGGACATTTTAAATGAACATTATCAACATAAGGACGATGTAAATCAATTGATTCATCAATATCTTCAATTGCTTTTTCTACTAATTCTTTTCTTGAACCAATCATTTCATCATGACCACATTCACAAGTCCAATAAGGTAATGGAGTTCCCCAATAACGACTACGAGAAATTGCCCAATCATTCATATTTAAAAGCCAGTTACCAAATCTTTTTTCACCAACATAAGCTGGATACCAATTAACTTTCTTATTAGCTTCAACTATTTTATCTTTAATATCAGTAACACGTAAATAATATGATGGTTTTGAATAATAAACTAATGGTGAATCACAACGCCAGCAATGTGGATAATTATGAACCATTTTTTGCTTCTTAAATAACTTACCATTTTCTTTTAAATATTTTATTACTTCTTTATCAGCATCAAATATTAACATATCTTTCCAAGGACCTTCAGTATACTTACCATCTTCTCCTACTGGATTAACATATGGTAAACCATATTTTTTACCTACTAAAGAGTCGTCTTCACCAAATGCTGGAGCAATATGAACAATACCTGTCCCATCTTCTGCTGTTACATATGAATCTACAGTTACGAAAAAAGCTTTACCTTGAACATCTATTTCAGGTATTAATTGTTCATATTCTAAATATTCTAAATCTGTTCCCTTATATGTTTCTAATACTTCTACATCTTCACCTAAAACTTTAGTTACTAAAGATTCAGCCAAAATAAACTTATAATCGCCACTTTTTACTTTAACATAAGTTAAAAGAGGATTAACACATAAAGCTACATTTGATAGTAACGTCCATGGTGTTGTTGTCCATACTAAGAAATATACATCTTCATCTTTCTTCTTCATTGGAACAATAACAGTCTCAACAGTATCTTCTTTATAACCTTGAGCAACTTCATGTGAAGCTAAACCTGTTCCACATCTAGGACAATATGGCAATATTTTATGTCCTTCATAAAATAAACCTTTTTTAAAAAATTCTTTTAAAATATACCATTCAGTCTCCACATAATCACAATCATATGTAATATAAGGATTTTCTACATCAATAAATTGCCCCATCTTCTCTGTTAAATCAGTAAAAGCCTCTTTATTTTTCCAGACAGATTCCTTACATTTTTCATTAAATTCTTTAATACCATATTTTTCAATATCCTGTTTTCCACTAAATCCTAATTCTTTTTCTACTTGTAATTCAACTGGTAATCCATGAGTATCCCATCCAACTTTTCTTACAACTCTTTCACCCTTCATTGTATGATATTTAGTTAGTGTATCCTTTAAAAATTTAGCAAGCATATGATGTAAACCAGGAAAACCATTAGCCGTAGCTGGTCCATCATAAAAAACAAACTTCTTAGCATTAGCTCTATTAGCTAAAGTATCTTGATATATTTTTTGAACACCACCCCATTTTTTTAAAGTATCTTGTTCAACCTCTGAAGCAGCTCTTTTATCTAATTCTAAAAAATTTTTCATTATTTCTCCTCCATTTCAAAATTTAAATCAGCTAAATGTTGTCCTTCATAACCATAATAAGAATAAATACTTGCAACATCTAACGTAACAATTTTAGAGTCTTTTAACCCTAACTTTTCTAAACATTGATAAACTTCTTCTTCTGAATTTCCTTCAATTTCTACATATTCTGGTATTAAAGGCCATTTATCTAAATCAATTTCTACGCCATCAAGTATATATTGTGTCCTTTTATTTTCTTGAAAACCCCTATTTTTATAACCTAAAAGTTCTAAAAGTTCATTTGCTTTAGCAAAATCATCAACTTCTATTTCCAATTCTTTTGTTCCATCAATAGATTTCGCCTCTATATCTTTAATAGTAATTGTTGATTTTTGCCCATTTGTTCTCAATCTAATCCACTTATTATCACTTTTTGGTTTTAAATCATAAACATATCTTTGCTGCAAAGATGAAAATTTAAATTCTGCCCCTAAACTTTCTAACTTTTTGATTAATTCCTCATGATTTATTTCTAAAACCCTTATTTCATATTCTATATTCATATGTCACCTCCAAATACTAAAAAAATTCATAAATCTAAGGACGAAAAAACTCCGTGGTACCACCTTAGTTTATGAATTTATCATACACTTAATACTTATAACGTCAGTAAACGTTTATTCTTACTAATTTCAGAATAAAACATCAGAAGTGATTCTCAATTAATTTTCAGTTACTAATTTTTCACCAACCACTAGCTCTCTTAAACTTACTTATTAATTGACGTCTTCATCAATTGCTTTACGTTTTTTAGTATACACCAAAAATTTCAGAAATGTCAATTGTTTATTTTAATCATTATTTAAAAGAAGTTCTTCTAATATTTTAGCTGCTCCATCATTTTTTACATCATCAGCAATTAAAGTAGCATTATCTTTTAATACTTGATTTGCATTCCCCATAGCAATAGACGTTCCAACAACATCACAAATACATATATCATCATATCCATTACCAATTGCTATAGCTTCATCAAAAGCAATTTCCAAATATTCCAAAAGTTCTACTATCCCTGTACTTTTTGCAATATTCAAAGTTACAAAATCATGATAATATTCTTTATTTTTCTTTCTTTTACCTTCAATTAAATCAATTGATGAATGAACTACTTTTAAAGATGGAAATTTTTCTTTAAACAAACTAGGTAACACCAACATACGATCATAATTAGAACTTAAAATAACAATTTGATTCACTTTATTTTTTTCTAGAACTTTATTAATATCTTCAAAATAAATAACAGGTTCACTATTATATTTATAATCTTTATGATTTACATATCTATTATCTAATGAATTTAAAATGATTGTCATTTGATGTTCTTGACAATAATCATATATTTCTTTAATATCATTATTTGCAATTGGCTTAGAAAAAATAACTTCACCATTATGATAATTATAAACTTCAGAACCATTAGAACTTATTATAAACTCACTCAAACCAGCTTCAATACTTTTTTTTATCGCATAACTAGCACTTCGACCTGTATTAATAACAATCTTAATTCCCAAATCCTTTATTCTTTTCATTACCATTTTTGTATAATCAGACACTGGCTCATTAGCTGGATTCAAAGTATCATCAATATCAATAAAGATAATCTTACATTTTTTCATATTATCACCTATTGCAAAACCTATAACTATTATTACATAGATAACAAATAGTATACAAATTTATTTCCTTTTATTTACTTAATATTTACAATAAAAAAATGCAAACACTTTTCATGTCTACATTTCATCTGTCATTTATATCTTACGTTTAGATTCTAAATAAGTTATAACCACAAATACTATAACTCCAAATAACGAAGTCCATAGTGAAATATTTTTCATTGGTGCTTTATATTCAATCTCAATATCATAATTACCTTCACTTAATTTAAAACCAACATAAGCATTATCAACTTTTTCATAATTAGTTTTTACCCCATCAACCTTAATTATGAATCCTTTATCATATGGAACAGTCAACATAAAATAACTATTATCAATTACATTAACACTTCCAACAATTTTATCACCTTTAGTTTTACCATTATCAATAATAAGACGACTAATATTTTTAGAAATTTGTTCTAAATAAGCATAATCTAAAACATAAGTTTCAAAATCACACAAATTATATTCCCCTTCAGTAAAACTAAATGTTAAACTCTTTTGTTCTTTAGAGGCTAAAACAAAATCAAAAATTTCATTCCCGTTATAATATTTCCAAGTAGTTGCTGTTAATTTATTTTTAACATTATTTATTTTTATTGATAAATCCTGATTTGGACTAGACTTTGCCATTTTAAATCTTACTAACAAAATCTTATCTTGATATTTTTTTGGTAAATCATAATTTATTTTAAGAGTATCTTTAACATTTACACTAATAGAACCATCATCTTCGACTTTAGTATTATCATTTTTAAGTATTTCATGATAATCTAAATCATTAACTTTCTCTGTATGAGAAATAAAATTATTATTTGTTTTAGCATCAGCAACTATAACATTTAATAAAGCTTCTTGTTGTAGTGCAAATTCTAATTCATTAAAATCTTCATAATTCATAATATTAGAAGTTGCAAAACCAAGTGGTAACACATT
>CANDCB010000071.1 GCA_947383065.1 uncultured Bacillota bacterium
AAATGTTGGACGGTAATTGGCTGTTATATAGTTTACATTAAATGTAGTTATTTCAACATCAGTTGTTGTTTTGATATCGGCTCCTAAAGCTGTTCTATTTAATAATTTTTCTACTAAAGTATATGAACCATATTTTTTAGAAGTTGCACTATTTATGTATATATACCATTTTGATACTTTGTCTTTTATTGTGTATACCATTTTAAATTCAGAATTCCTGAAATCCTTGCTTTCGCTTACTTCGTCATTATTTAACTGAAAAATTCTAATTGTTTCTTTGTCGTTTGCATCTAGATATTTAACAGCCATTTCTGGGGTTGCATCAAAAAGAAAGTCAAGAAAGATTACACTATATGATTCTAGTTCTGGAAAAGTCTCTTGAATAGCTAAGGCATATTTATCTCCCCAAGATGTTTTAGTATCAACTTTTATTATTTTTATTTCATTTTCATTATTTTTAGTGATATTATTAGTAATTTTCTTCCCAATATTTGTATTAGCTAATAAAAAGAAGATAACTAATCCTATAATTATTAGAAAAACTATTATTGTTATTTTTTTATTATTGCTTTTGACACGAAAATTATTTGTTGAATCATTAGTGACTTGATTATCTTTTTTATTTGTATCTAAATTATTTGATGAAACATTATTTGGAATACTGTTTTTACTAGCATCTGATGATGAATTATTATTTACTGAAGTACTATTTATATTATTTTGTGTTTCAATATTATTATTTTGCTCTATTTTATTAGTAGTATTATCTTCATTAACTGGTGGAACAGGACTTACTGGACTAACTTCTAAATTGCTTGGACCAATTTGGCTATTTTCATCATTTGGATTCATAGATATCACCCTCTTATTATCTTACTTATTAGTATAACATTTTATTTTATTCTATTAAAGAATTAAATCACAAAAAAAGTAAAATATTTAAAAATATTTTGCCTTTTTATACATTATTTTTTATTTCACTTAAATTTTCTTGGTAAGGAAGACCTTTTTCTTGATAGTAATCTTTGATGAATTGTTCGCGGTATTCCAATAATTTATCTTTTTTTATGGCTTCTCTTATATCCTCTGTTAGTTTAACTAGAAATCTTATATTGTGTATAGATAGTAAGCGAGAACCTAGAGTTTCATTAGCAACAATTAGATGTCTAATATAGGCTTTACTATATTTACTTTGACAAGTATAACAATCACAGTTTTCACTAAGAGGAGTAAAATCTTTCTTATAGATAGCATTTTTTATATTAATTTTACCGTATTTAGTTAAATAATGACCATGGCGGGCTAATCTAGTTGGGCTTACACAATCAAAAATATCTACACCGCGACAGACGTTTTCAATGATATCTATTGGGTCCCCTACTCCCATTAAATATCTTACTTTATCTTTGGGAAGATATTTTGTTGACATATTAACCATTTTATACATGGTTGGTTTATCTTCTCCAACAGCAGTTCCACCAATAGAATATCCATCAAAATCCATTTCTGTTAATTCTAAGGCACATTTTTTTCTTAAATCTTCATATTCTCCACCTTGAACTATTCCAAATAAGGATTGGCGAGGATTATTAAACACATCTTTACCTCTTTTGGCCCATCTTAAAGTTCTTTCCATACTTTCTTTACAATACTCATAACTAGCTGGCCAACCGATACATTCATCAAAACTCATTGCAATATCGCTATCTAGTTTATTTTGAATTTCGATAGATTTTTCAGGAGTTAATAGTAGATGGTCGCCATTTAGGTGATTTTTAAAGTGAACTCCTTCTTCGGTTATATCTTTAGGTTTAGCAAGACTGAAAACTTGGAAACCACCACTATCAGTTAAAATGGGCCCATTCCAATTCATAAATTTATGTAAGCCACCAGCTTCAAAAACAACATCTTCTCCTGGCCTTAACCATAAATGATAAGTATTAGCTAAAATGATTCCAGCTTTAATATCTTTTAATTCTTCAACACTTAATGTCTTAACAGTAGCTTCTGTTCCAACTGGCATAAACATAGGTGTTTTATATGTTCCATAATTAGTCTTTATTGTGCCTAAACGAGCTTTGGTATTTTTTTCTTCTTTTAATAAATTATATTTAATTTTCATAAAGCACCTCACTAATTATTAATTATAACAAATATCAAGAAAAATTTGCAAAAAAGAAATAATCAAGTATAATAATCAAATATGAAAAAGAGGTGATTTAATGTATCAAATTCCAACTTTAACTAATTTTCAAGAAAGATTTTATCAATCAGAAACTAGTTTTGCTTATTTTGAAGGAATTGATAGCAAACAAATTACTCTTTTTAAAACAAAATATCAAGAAGAAAGAAGTAAGGAAAATAAGCCTAAAAATTTATTATCTTCTTATTTTCGTGAATTAGAGTCTTTAGTAAAACAAGGTGGTTTAAAACAAAACTTAAGAAGTTTTGATGCTAAGATATTTCATTTAATTGCTACAGTTGACCCAGGATTAGAATTTTATCATTTGTATAGTAGTTTGCCTTTAACAACTAAAAATGAAATAGATGCAGCGACTTCTTTGGAAGAACAAAAAGTTTTATTAGAAAGAAGAAAAAGTGAAATTAGTAATATTATTGCGCAAATTAGACAGACACTTGGATTTTATGATCAGAGATTGTTAAAATATGAAAGTTTCTTATATAAGAAGTTTTTAAAAGTTAGGACATTATCTTTGAACCCGACAAGAAATTATATTAACCAAGTTCTTTTAGGGACAAAATTAATAAGGGATTTTGACAATATCGATGATGAAGATTTTGATAATATATTAAACAAAGCAACTTTTTGGGAAACAACTACTAATGCTATAGGAAATGCTTTATTAGCAGCTTATAATATAGTTGAGCAAAATAATATTTTAGGTTTATCAAATACAAAAGAAATTATTATTTTTTTTATTTTAACGGTTGATCCAGAATTAAAAATGTTGACTATTTATGAAGAAGAATGTCGAAAAGATAGGATTAAAGAAAGAATAAAAGAAGAATTTGGTTTTTATAATGAGGATTTTTTGAGAATTGAGACTCTTTACCATCAAAGATTCTGCCCTGATAAAAAAATAAGCATTTGGTCATTATAAGGAGGATAAAAATGTTAAATACAGAAACACAGCAAAAAATATTTTATGATGTTACAAAAACAATTGAATTAATTGCTAGAAATGGTTCTAACTATAGTTTAATGTACGCTATTTGTGGGACTTCTCCTTTCGTAGAGCCTAAAAACTATGAATCTTTATATGTAAATGCAACTGAAGATATGCGAACTTATTATCAAGATTTTTAACAATTGGAGCTAGTGGAGAGCAAGTTTTGAATGCAATTAATATTGGCGCCGAAGTAATTGATGTTTATGATTCTAATCATTTGACAATACATGGTATTAATTTACGTTTAGCGGCGGCGAAAGCTTTAAATAAGGAAGAATTATTATTTTTTTATTCTTCTTTTGATGCTCGTTTATTTTATAGAGTATTAGAATGTTTAAGTGAAGAAGAAAAACTTTATTGGCGATCTTTATACGAAATAGTTGGACCTTTTAATATTATTAATAATCTTTTTGCATATAAGAAATTAGAAGAAAGTTTAGTTAAGAAAATTAATCCATATTTAGATGATGAAAATTATGAACAATTATGTGCAAAAATTGATAATGTACAAATAAATTATCTAGATTGTGATTTATACTCTTTACCTAATAATATTGAAGATAAAAAATATGATGCGATGACTTTTTCGAATATATATGAATATTTAAATTTTGATCGCGCGCGATATAAAAAAGCTCTTAAATATCGTGAATTTGTAACAGAACAAATGATGCCACATTTAGAAAATGGTGGGGTAATGATGGTTTCTTATTTATATGCGTTTAATGATGAAGTAAAAAAGGAATTTGAGGAGATGTATAGGAAACATCCTAGTAAGATTGTTCATCCAGGAGCAATTAATCTTGAACAATTACCATATTATACAGCTGGTTTTACTTCACAAAACTTATCATATTCAATGCTTTTAGATGCTTTTTGCAATGACCCATTAATAAAAGTTCCAACAAATCATGTTCAATTTGGTCAAAGTAATCATATGGATCATGATATGGCTTTAATTTTAAGGAAATAATTGATAAAAATAATATTTAAATAGACTTTATTATGTATATGACATGAAAAAAAGTCTATTTTTTATAGACTTAATTATTTATTTTATCGGTTATAAACATAGCATCACCGAAACTAAAAAAACGATATTTATGCTTTATCGCTTCTTGATAAGCGTTTAAAATGGACTCTTTATTAGATAAAGCAGAAACTAACATAATTAAAGTGCTTTTAGGTAAATGAAAGTTTGTTATTAAACAGTCAATTCCTTTAAAGCTATATCCAGGATAAATAAAGATATCTGTATTACCACTGGTTTCAATAAATTTTCCGTTGTTTTTAGAAGCGATTGTTTCTAGCACTCTTGTACTGGTTGTTCCAACAGCTATAATTCTTCGATGTTCTTCTTTAGCTTTATTTAATATATTGGCTGTATTATTATTCATTATATAATATTCGCTATGCATGTGGTGATCTAAAATATTATCTACTTCTACTGGTCTAAATGTGCCTAAACCAACATGTAATGTGACATAAACGATTTCTACACCTTTTTTTGTAATTTCATCTAAAAGTTTTTTTGTAAAATGTAATCCAGCTGTTGGAGCGGCTGCACTGCCAATGTTTTTAGCATAAACCGTTTGATAGCGAGATTGATCTTCTAATTTTTCATGAATATATGGTGGCAAAGGCATTGTTCCTAATTTATCTATAATTTCCATTAAGATACCTTTATAGAGCATTTTAACTTGCACTAAACCATTATCGCCTTTTTTTATAATTTGGGCTTTTAATGTTCCATCTCCAAAAGATACAATTGTATTCATTTTTAGTCGTTTGGCTGGTTTAGAAAGGCATTCCCATATATCATTTCCTAAGTCTTTTAAAAGCAATAATTCAATAACTGCTCCTGTTTCTTCTTTTAGCCCTATAATTCTGGCGGGGATTACTTTTGTATCATTTAATACTAAAACATCTCCAGCTTTTAAATATTTAATTATGTTATTGAAGTTTTCGTGTTTTAATTCACCTGTTTTTTTGTCCATTATTAGTAAACGTGAAGAATCTCTTTTTAAAAGTGGAGTTTGAGCTATTAGTTCTTCAGGCAGTTCATAATTAAATTCTTCAATATTCATGTTATCACCTCTTGGTAGTACCAATTATAGTTAATTTTTGAAAATTTGTCTATATATAATAAAAAAGACTTATTATAAAATTCTTAAATGAATATTTATAATAAGTTTTAGTCTAAAGTAATTTTAAATTTATTAAGTAATGGAGTTATTAAACTACCTAATAATATAATTATATAGATTCCAATATTAAAATGTAGGATATTTACGCTAATAGCGCATAGTACTCCAACAATAAGGGCATATATTATTCTGCCACTTCTAATAACTGGGGTAGCAGTTGAAAGAGAAGCAACAAAAACACTAGCAAAA
>CANDCB010000072.1 GCA_947383065.1 uncultured Bacillota bacterium
TTAATTTTATTGTAATTAATTTTTTATTCCATTTATTTTAATAATCATAATTTTAACATAATTATTAATTTTTGAACATTGAATATACTATTATTTTATTATATAATTATAACAAGAATAGGACTTTATTTTAGTAAAGTAGTGAGTGGTAGATGAAAAAAATATTTTTATTACAATTTTTAGTTTTAAGTTTATTATTTTTAGGTATTTTTAGTTCTATTACAAATACTGTAGAATTAAAATATGAATTAGACCCAAATAATAAAGATGGTGCTAGTTATTGGACCAATATACCTTTAGTTTCTTCTGAACTATTAAATAAAGGATTAATTGGTGGCGAAGGTGGACAGTGGCCTTTAGTATTATCATCATCAAATGATGGAAAATATTTATTTTATGGAACAGATGTTGGAGGCATTTATAGATCTACAGATAAAGGTAAAACTTGGGACAAGTCTATGAAAGATTTTACAGCTGGCGGAGCTAGTGATATCGCTGTTGACCCTAATAATAGTAATCGCGTTTTAGCTTTAGGAGTAAATAACGAATCTGTTTACACAACTGGTATCTATTTGTCTTCTGATGGCGGAGCTTCATGGCGTTTTATGCAAAACTTTATGATTAGTGGATATCGTGATACAACAGAAAATTTAGCATATGATGCGACATCTTATGACGAAAATTTAGGTTATTCAACTATTGCTTATTTATCTTTGATTTATGAAACAGATATGGCTTCACGCAATAATTTAGAAACTACTGATACCATAAGCGATTCATATACTGATGGCAAATCAAAATGTAATAAAGCAGGACTTTATAAAACAAGTGATGGCGGAAAAACATGGAATATGATTAGTAATAATTTATATGATGGTATTGTGAAAGTAAGTTCTACTACTGGATATGTTTTTGTTGCTAAAAGAGATGGATTATATTTAAGTAAGAACAAAGGAGAAAGCTTTACTAAAATTAATTCTGAATATATTTTAAGTTTAGACATCATTGATGGCGTCATATATTTTACTACAGATGAAGGTCTATATTTAAGTAAAGATGGTGAAAATTTTACTTTGCAACATAGTAATAATTTTCCTAAACAAAATAAAAAGCACCCTATAAATTTAAAAGTAAGTCCTGTAAATCCTAAAAATATGATTTTCTTTTTTGGTAAAGAATCTGTTATTAACGGTGTATTTAATAATACCAATGAAGGTGATATTTATTATACAGAAGATGGTGGCAAAAATTGGCAAAAAAGTACTTATAATGATTCAGATAACTTTTTACACTATATCTTAGAAAGAACCCCCAACTTTTTATGGAGTACTGAAGATAGTAAAAAAGTTTGGAATTTCACTACCGATTGGATTTCATCATCATCTAATGGAGGCAAAGAATTTAAATGGGACTCTAATGGTTTAAACTTAATTCATGCTGGTAGTAACTGGCGTTTTAATATTAATAATCCTAATTTAATATATTTGGGGGCTCAAGATTATAATGGCTTTGTAACTCTAGATGGAGGAAAAACGTGGAAGTTTATTGACTTAGCAACTTATTCTAATGAATATGGTGAAAAAAACTGGAAATATAACGGACATGTATATGCTGGTTATGCTGCTTCAGAAACAACATATTTTGGAGCAACATCCAAATCATGGTTAGATACTAAATATTTAACAATTACCCATGATGGAGGAAAAACACATACTGCTTATGTGGGCTACGAAGACTATGCCTTATCTAGTGGATATAATAACCGTTTAAAAAATCAAACTAATTATTCTAGTTATCAATCTCCAAAGAATCCAAATATTTTATTTTGTGGTGATTTACGTTCATCTGATGGTGGATATACTTGGTCAAGAATGGTTGACTCTAACGGAGAAGTAGCAGTAACTGGAGTTTATACTCATAATAAAAATACCGGAAGATTATTTGGAATTAATGATTTTATTAGTTGGGTTGTCTATTCTGATGATGACGGACTTACATGGCATAAATACAATAAAAAAAGTTTAAATGAATATGATCAAAGTCCATATTTATCTTCTTTAAGTTATGATACAGAAAATGATAAATTATATGTTGCATGGGATTGGATTAAGTTATCGGTTATTTCTAATAATGGCGAAAAAATCGTAGAATTAACTAAAAATATTCCAAAATCTTTACAATTTGATGGTGCTCCAACAAAAGAACAAATTGGTTCTAATTATTATAGCAGAAGACTAATAACAGTTGCCGTAGACCCAAATTATCCATCAATTATCTACGCTGGTGGTGCAGCTAACCGTTATCGAAGTGATAGTAGTATATATAGGTCAGTAGATGGTGGGCAAACATGGAATGTAGTTAATATAAATGGAACTAATTCAATAATAGCATTAGAAGATGGCGACTATGGGGGATTTGAACCAATTAGTATGAATGTTAACCCAGCAACAGGAGACTTATGGGTTGCATCTTCAGTAGGTGGTTTATCAAAACTTACTCCTCCTTATGAAAATTCTAAAAAATCACAAATAGTAGTTCACTATTATTTAGACAAAACTCAAGAAAAAATCACAAATGATACAATTATTAATGGTCAAGTTGGGGATAAATATAATATTCAAGCTCTAAATATCGAAGGATATTCTCTAATAGGAAATGTATCAAGTTATAATGGAAAAATAACCAGAGATTCAAAAGAATTAATATTTTATTATACAAAAAATGATAATAATAATTCTGATGATCAAAATAATAACAATAATAAACCAGAAAATAATGATACTCCAAACACCAAAGCTGAATCAAATTTAAATAATTTTAAAACCGTAGAACGTAAGTTTAAAACTATGTGTATAGTCCTATTTTCTTTTATAATAATAGATATTTGTTTAGTTATAAAAAATAAAAAATTAAATATTAAAATTTTTAAAAATTAAATATTAAGTATGAAGGAGATTATTATCTCTTTTTTCTCTTGTTTTTATTTGGTATAATTATCTATAGAATGAAGGGATTTTTTATGAATAATAAAGATAACATTAATGAAAATAAAACAAATTCAACCAAAACAATAAATGAAGAAAGAACTAATAAAAAAGAAGAAAAGAAGAAAAACAATAAACAAAAAATGAAAAAGCCTTTAATGTTTAACTTTTCCAATAAAAGTACTGCTAAAGAATCGCTTCCATCTTCAGAAGAAAAAGAATTTATAGATTCTAATAAAGAAGAAAATAGTAATCAACAAGTAAATGAAGTTAGTAATAGTACTGATGAATTTAAAATAAATATTGAAGAAGAAAATAATTCTAATTTAAAAAATGAAGAAAATAATTCTATTATTAATAGTAGTGTAGAAGAAAATAAATCTCTAAATAATAATAATTTAAATCAGCAAGCAGATTTTAATTCTATTTTCAATGTTTCTTCAGAAGAAAATAATTCAGATAATCAAAATGAAAAGCCAGAAACAGACACCAATCAAAACCAAGAACCTTTAAAAGAAGATAAAAAAGATTCTGAAGAAAATATAGCTGAAAGAAAAAAAGTTGTTTTTAATGGTAATGAAAGACTATTATATGAAATAAAACCTGATAAACAAGGAAATCCATTAGTCGTAGTTTTGTTTTTTGTATTTTTATTTAGCGTAATAGTTGTTTTACCTTATATTACAAAAAAGATAAAATTTGAAAATAAAGAGCCAACTACTAATAATCCAGTAGTAGAAGAAGATAAAGGCGATTTCTATTTATTTAATCGAACATCAGTAAGAGTAAAAATAGGTGGATTAGAGTTTACTAATTTTGTTAAAGCATCCAGAAATGGAGAATACACTTTGACCTTTAATATTACTAATACAAATGATTCTGCTTATTTATTTGACAAAAAGTATTATGTAGTTTTTTATGAAGGCGAAAAAACAGTATATCGCGCTTTAATTCATTCTTATGATGTAATTGGAGCTAATTCAGCTCATGAATTAACTTTAAATATTAATGAAAGAGCCTTTAGTAGTGCTGATAAATTTCGTATAGAAGAAATTCCTGTTTCTTTATATCCTGATATTAGTATTACTGAAAAAGATGGTGATTATTCAGTTTTAACTTGTACTTATCGTCATGATGAAATAAAGTATTATTTTCAAGATGGAATGCTAGTTAAATTAAAAGAAACCTATACCGAAAATAATGAAAGTAGTACAAAATACCAAGAAAATAAACAAGCTTATAAAAATCTATCAAATAGTTATAAAAACGTTAGAAACTTTAGCTCTACATTTATTGAAGGAAATAATTATTTTACAATGATTAATGAATTCGGTCATAAAGACATATCTGATGCAACCTTAGCAAATTTAAAAACATATAAATTTTTTAGATATAATGAAACCCAAAATACTGTATCATTTGAATTAGAAGCCCAAGCCTATGTTTGCGGTTAGGAGGAGTTATGTCTTATAATTTTTGTGTATCCGATTTTGAAGGACCATTAGATTTGCTTTTGCATTTGGTAAAAGAATCTAAAATGGACATTTATGAAATAAATATATGTAATGTTATTGACCAATATTTAAACTTTATAAAAAGCATGGAAGAAAAAAATATTGACGTTGCCAGTGAATATTTAGTAATGGCTTCTGAATTAATCCATTTAAAGAGTAAAATGCTTATTAATCGTTCTGATGAAGAAGAACCATCGGAAGATGAATTTACAATAACTTCTGAAGAAGACCTAAGAAATAAAATTTTAGAGTATGAAAAATATAAAGAGATAACAAAAGAATTTCAAGAGCTAGAAGAAAAAAGAGGAGAAGTCTATACAAAACTTCCTGAATCATTAAAAGAATATATTGACGAAAACCAAATAAAAAAAGGTGAATTTAATATTAATGATTTATTTAATGCCTATAAAATGTTTATAGACCGTCAAAAATTATTAAAACCATTAAATACTAAAATAACTAAAAAAGAATTAAGTATCGATGATAAAATTAAAGATATTAGAAATGTTTTAAAAATCCGCAAAAAAGTAAACTTTTTAGAACTTTTTACCGAAATAACAAAAGAAGGTATCGTAATTACCTTTTTATCGATATTAGAAATGAGTAAAAACAATGAAATAAATTTAATGCAGGAAGATAATTTTAGTCCTATTATGATAGAAAGATGTGAATAAAATGAATAAGTTAGGAGTTTTGGAAGGAATACTTTTTGTTGTTGGGGATGAAGGAATTACTTTAAAACAAATATGTGAAATTTTAGAAATAGAGTTAGAAGAAGCAAAAACTTTATTAACAGAATTAAAAAAAAGTTATGAAAGTGATAATCATGGTGTAAGAATAAGCTATTTAGGA
The DNA here is from genome assembly GCA_947383065.1 of uncultured Bacillota bacterium. Next base: position 5,351 of record CANDCB010000072.1, read on the forward strand.
GATGCTTTTAAATTAACTACAAAAAAAGAGCATAAAGAATATTACCGTAAATTAGTTGAAAATCCTGAAAATAATATTTTATCCCAAGCAGCATTAGAAACTTTAGCAATTATCGCTTATAATCAACCAATAACTAGAGTAGAAATAGATGAACTTAGAGGTGTAAGTAATGCCCATATGTTAAGAAAACTTGTT
>CANDCB010000073.1 GCA_947383065.1 uncultured Bacillota bacterium
AAAACATCATCAATTTAATTTTTTTCATATCATCACCATCATTATTATGATGGACTATTTTTAATAAAATAAAAAAGCAATAATTTCCAAAAAAATCACTGCTTAAAAATTCAAATGAAATATCCATATAATTTGAAATTATGAAGACACTACTATTTTATAAATACTATTATCAGCTATAATATATTCACCAAGTACTTCTAAATAACTACCAGAAATACTATCAATTTTATCTAATTGATCATTATAAATACTTAATTTTTTTTGACTACCATCTTTTTCCACAAATGCAGAATAAATAGCATTTTTTATAATTAAATCTCCTAGAATACTATTTACTTCTTCTCCATCTAAATTATAATATTTAACTTGTTGGTTTTCCAATTTATCAATATAAACAATTCTTACCGTAGAATCATTAATACTCTTTATATCAATTAATTTACTTAAATCATCAATTTTAAAAGAAATAATAACATCCATCCTCTTATTATACAAATTTATATTATTATCTAAATCCAAAGTATAAATAATATCTTCTATTCCATAAGTCCTTTGTTTTACTGTTTTTATTACTTTCCCATTATTTAAAATGTATAAATTATGCTGACTAAATTCTGTTCCATTAATATTTTCTAAATAATTATTGGCAATAAAAACATTATTACCTACTATATTTAGATTAACACTATTAGACTTTTGCCTTAAATCAAATTCAATCAAATCATCATATTTCATAGAAAAACCAGATATATTTTTCAAATTCTTATCATATAAAGCCATTCTATCTTTATTATCTACCAAAATAAAATAATCATTAAATGCCATAATTAATTTATAATTAAACTTAATTAGTAGTTCACCATCTTTATCCATAATTCCATATTGTTTATTTTTATTTTGAACAATAAAACGACCATCACCAATATTCATTAAATCTTTATATTTTAAATCTATTATTTTTTGTCCATTTTTATTAACTATACCAAAAAAACCTTTTTCATTTTTAACTACTAAATAATCTTCATCATACGTATAATAAATATCATTTTCAAACTTATCAGCTACTATAAAACTATCTTCTAATGGTATTATTCCTGTATTATCAAGAGGAATAATATAAGATTTTTCTTTTGTATCACTTATAAACCCTATTATATATTCTCTTTTTTTATCTTTAAAAAGAAGTGGTTTAACATCTGAAATATCAGCTATTTTATAGTAAGGCCTAATACTTTTTCCATCAAAAACATACGCATTAAGAGCATTATTTAATGTATTATAAATTAAATAAGAACCATCATTAAGAGGATATATAGAATCATAATAAATATTATCCAAACTACTATATATTTCTTTACCATTATTATCTATAATAATGTTTATTTTATTTTCTTCATATGAACCAATATAATATTTATCACTTATAAATCTGAGTTTATAATCAGAAGAATATATCTGTTGTAATTTTAACCTAACATTATTCTTATTTATACTTTTACTATTTAAAACTGAATATAATATAAAAAGAATTACACTTATTAAAAGAATAAAAATAACTCCAATTATAATATACTGATTTCTTTTTTCTTTATTCATTCTTATCACTTCAATATAAATTATAACAAATATAATTCCATTAAAAAAGATGATTTTACTCATCTTTATATATAACTACATATTCCTTTTTAGAAAGAGAATATAAAAGTGTATCACTAAATTTATAAGTTTTATAATCCTCTAAAGGCTTAATATTAACTAACTCTTTATCATCTTTTAAGTACTTATATTCATTCTTAGAACCACTAAATTGAATTTTTATGCCATTAATTTCCATTTCTTCATCAGAAACACTTTTTATTTCTTCCCCAGTATTCGCATCAAAATAAATATCACTATCCAACTTTATATTAATTGTATTATTATTTTTTAAACTAATTTGAGCTTTTAAATCATAATCATAATCGCTAATATTTATTTTAAATTTTTCTTTTAAATCTTGATCATAAAAAGTATAAAGACCATCTTCCTTATTATAACTATAAAAAAAATTATCTTCTTTATTTATATAAAAGTCATTTTCTATTATAGTTTCATAAGTCCCATCAGCATTAATAAAATAAGCCTCATGTTTTTCATATTCTAAATCATCAATATATTCTTTATTATTTATCACTAAAATATATTTATCATTTATTTTAGCAGAACTAAAAGTATTATAATTATCACCTTTATTTAAATAATTATATTTTATATTTGGTATTTCTTGGTAATCAAATTCAAACTTAGTTATAAGTTTATAATTCTTATCCATAATAGCTAGTTTCTTATCTTTTGAAACTACATAATAATCATCATTTTTATCAATAAAATCATATTCATAATTTACAATCTTCTTTAAAGATTTATCTATTATTCCATATTTTCCATCTTTAATAGCAATATATTCTTCATTTTTATTTCTATATAAACCTTCATATTGTGGTTTTATAACAACTTTCTTATTTTCTAAATCATAAAGACCATACTTTTTAGAAGAACTATTAATTTCACTTATAACAACATATTTTTTATCATAAGTTATAACTTCACGAGCTCCTTCTTTTAAATGAATAGAATCTCCATATAGAAAGTAATCATTTAATTCAAATTCTTCATTGCCAAGTAAATATATATATGATTTATTTATTTCCCTCATATCTTCATCATAAGCACTCTTAACAGCTGTAAATCCTAATACTTTAAAAGAATTAGAATATTCATTTTCATAATATTTAATTGGCGCATAATAAGCTAACCCTTCACTTAAATTTTTTACTTCCACAAACTTTTCATCTTCAAGTTTAGATAAATAAATAACATTTGTACTATTTTCTTCTTCATTTATTACTAAATATAAACTGTCATCAATTCCTTCATAAATATCCGAAAATAATTCTTCACCTTCAAATAAAACTTTATTTTTTAAATCCATTATCTTATATAAAATATCATCTTTATATTCAATTAAATATTTTTCATTAATCAATTTTAATAAACGATTTTCAGGAGCTATATATTTAGATATTTTATAATTTTCTACTTCTTTTTCCTCTAAAGGTTTAGTTTCATTCTTATTTTCATTATAAAAATTTGTATACCAATACCATCCAGAAAAAGCCGCTATAAAAATTATTAAAGCAATAAGCAAAAAAGCTTTTAGTTCATCTAAAATTTTATTTATTTTTTCTCTTTTTTCCATACTCATCTTAGAATTTTTTTCACTTTCATGTTTTATTTTTTTTGGCTTTTTAGTTTCAATATCATCAGGTTTAACATTTTTTATATTTACTTTTTTATTTTTCATATTAGCACCTACCTATTTTCTTTATTATTATAACAAATTATTATCTTAAATAAAATTACTTTTTCATATTATTTATTATTGTTAAATCTTTTCATAAAAAAAGAAGACTTTACTCCTCAATTTCAAAATCTTCTAATGCCCCATTCTCTTTTAATATTTGATTAACTTTAGTCGTTGCATTATTCAATTTATCATTGCACAACTTAGCTAATTTCATCGCTTCACTATATTTATCTATAGCTTTATCCAAATCTACACTGCCACCCTCTAATTCTTTAACAATATTTTCTAAAGCATTTAAATTTTCTTCAAAAGTTTTTTCTTCCATTTAAACTATCTCCTTTACTATTACATTGACATTTCCTTCATGCATTCTTATATTTAGCAAATCATCATTTTTTAAATCTTTACTCCTCTTAATTATTTGCCCATCTTTAGTAACCAAACTATAACCTTTACTTAAAATATTTAAAGGATTAAGAAGTTCCAATTTATTTATTATAATTTCATATTGGTGATTATTTTTAGTTATATATTCATTTATTTCTTTTAATAACAAATTCATTAAAGACTTTAATTTTTCTTTTTTAGGTTCATATGAACTCAAAGGATTTTTTAAAACATAATTATTTTTTACACTTTCTAATCTTACATGATAATCATTTAAAATTGAAACAATTAAAGTATTAACTCGGTCAATATAACTATCCAATTTCTGTTCTTTAACCTCATATAATGCTAATGGGTTCTTTAAAATATAAGAATCTTTCAAAGCACTTATTCTTTTACTATTATAATTTATTATTCCTTTTATATTTTCATTAAGGCGAATTATATACTGATTAATTAAAGTCTTTAAATCCAATAAATTAGGCACAGCCATTTCCGCCGCTCCTGTCGGTGTTGGGGCTCTTAAATCAGCCACAAAATCCGCAATAGTAAAATCTATCTCATGCCCAACAGCACTTATAACCGGAATTTTAGAAGCATAAATAGCTCTAGCTACTACTTCTTCATTAAAAGCCCATAAATCTTCAATAGATCCACCACCACGGCCACATATTATTACATCTAAATCAAATTCTTGAGCTTTATTTAACTGCAAAACAATACTTTCTTTCGCTCCCACACCTTGAACCAAAGCCGGAAATAAAATTGTTTCACATAAAGGGAAACGTCTTTTAATAGTACTTAAAATATCGCGAATCGCTGCTCCTGTTGGGGCAGTAATTATCCCTATCTTTTTAGGAAACTTTGGTATAGCTTTTTTATGATTTAAATCAAAAAGTCCCTGTTGTTCTAATAACTTTTTTAATTTTTCATACTCTAAATAAAGATTCCCGATCCCATCCAACTCCATTGTTTCTACATAGATTTGGTAACCACCATTAGCTTCATAAACAGTAACTCTCCCACTTACCAAAACTTTCATTCCATCTTCTGGTTCAAAAGTCATATTCACTGTATTAGAAGCAAACATAACAGCTGAAATACGACTATTTTCATCTTTTAAAGTAAAATACATATGTCCACGACTATGATGTTTAAAATTACTTATTTCACCTTTTATATAAACTTTATTAAGTTCTGGCTTACTATCAAACATATTTTTTATCGCTCGATTTAATGCAGTTATACTATAATACTTTATATCCATAAAATCACCATCATTGTCACAATTATACCAAACAATAGTTTTATTAACAATACCTTTATAAAAAATTATCTTCTTAAAAATTTCTTTTTTACTTTAGCTAATAAATAAGGTAAACTTCTAGTTACACCATTACTTTTAAAACCTTCTATTATTTGGGCTTGGCTTTCTTCTTTATTCTTTAAATTCATAAAAGAAAGTATGTTAAAACGAACGCTTTCCAAACTAGAAAAATTAGTTTGCTTTTCCTCTAAATATGCCAATAAACAACTTGGAAGAACACTTTTTAAATCTCGCAAAACAATATCATGTCTAACACAAATATGATTATCATCTAATTTAAATAAATATGGACTTTCTAACGGATACAGTTTTTTTATTATATCTAAACTTCCATTAACAATATTTTTAACTTTTTCAGGATTTTCTGCCACAAACATCCTTACATCACCAATATAAGATAAACCACATAATATTG
>CANDCB010000074.1 GCA_947383065.1 uncultured Bacillota bacterium
CACTTTAATATTCTCTTTTTTAGACAAATCAACTAAATATTTCATAATATTAGGAAGTTCTTCGCCTTTTAAGACCCCTATAATATTATTTTTACCATCTTCAACTACTTTAATTGGCATTCCAAGGTTATCAACAAAACAAATATTATTATCAACTTTCTTTTTACGAACATCTGCTTCATAGTAAGGAGCACCTGTCCATGCTGATTGTCCCATAGCAAAAAATTCATCATAACCAACTTGAAGAAAAAATCTACCAGTTTCTTTTATTGAAGCAGCATCTGGTCTTTTTATCATTTCTTGACTATCTGAGCGATCTTGAACTTTTAAACAAATTTTAAATTTAGAGTTTGACCAAATTTGATCATTTACAACTCCACTAGGTTTTTGAGTTGCAAGTATTAAATGGACTCCTAAAGAACGGCCAATACGAGACGTTGAAATAAGTTCATTCATAAATTCTGGCTGTTGAGCTTTTAATTCAGCGAACTCGTCGCTAATTATAAAAAGGTGGGCAATAGGTTTATCAACTTTACCATCTCTATATAGGCGTTGATATTTATAAATATCTATAGTTGATTCTCCTACTTTATCACGGGCTTTATTAAATTCAGCTTGTCGTCTTTTTAGTTCACTTTGTAAAGAAGCTAAGCTACGATTTATTTCACTGACATCTAAATTAGTAATTGTTCCCGCTAGATGAGGTAATTTTAAGCCTGTTTCTCTATTTTCAAAGGCTCCAGCTAGTCCTCCACCTTTGTAATCGATAAGAACAAATTGAACTTCATTTGGATGGTAGTTTACAGCCATGCTTAGAATAAAGGAAATAATAAATTCTGATTTACCTGACCCAGTCATACCAGCTATCAAACCGTGAGGGCCATGAGCTTTTTCATGTAAGTCTAGTTTAAATAAATCTCCATATTCATTGACTCCAATTGGAGTAGCTAAAGTATTTATTGGATCACTATCTTTCCATTTAGCTAAGGCATTTAATTGATTTACATTAGAAACATTATACATTTCTAAAAATGAATATGTAGTAGGAAGCTGAAATTTACCACCATTTAAAGCAATAGGAATATTAGATACAACATAAGTATATTTTTCTAATGAACCATACATAAAGTCTGGGACAAAATTAATTCTTTTACTATCTGTAAGAACTCTTTCAAAAACACCACCTGTTCTCTCATCAACACTTATAAAATGTTCTACTTCATTTGGTAATGAATTTAAGCGTTCGGTGAATATTAGAAGGCTTATACCCATATATTCAGTTGATTGTATTAAAGAGTGGATGATGCTGACATTTCGAACCATATTAATGTCATCAGTAATTATTAAAAATCTCGTATTTAATTTAGCAGATTCTTTATTATCAAGACTTTTATTTTCGTTATTTGCTTCTCTTATTGCTGATAATAATTCTTCAAAGTAAGAACTTATTTGATTTATTTCATCGGCATTAGTACCAAAAAATCTAATTGTTCGATTATCATCCCAAAAATAAGGGCAATCTTTTATATCTTCCCAAAATTTTTCATTTTCACTATTGGTAAAAACACAAACTTTTAAAGAATCATAACCATGATAAGCAAATATTTGTAATAAAATACCTCTTAAGAAAGGATTTGTTACATTTTTAGAACCAATTACAGCAGTGATATATTTATCTACAAACGAATATGTAACAGGGACATTTTCTAACATACTTGTTTCTTTTTCTAATTCTCTTAAATAGCCCATCAAGTTATCTTCATCTTCCATTGTAAAATGTTCATCTGGGTAATTCACTTTAAAAAAAGGTGGAATTGATCCGATACCTAATCGAATTGTTAAAAAATCGTAATCATTTGTATTTTTTTCCCATAAATTTCTTTTTTTGTAAAGAATTATATCACCAACTTCTTTTAATGGAATATATTTTTCCACTAAAATTTGTTGTTCTTTTTTCATTTCGGTTAAAAATTCTTCTCTTTTTTTATTTACATACATGCTATATGTAGCTTGTCTTTTACGTTCATATACTCGTTTACGATGTTTTGTATACATTCGGCTTACAGTTGGTAATATTAACATACAAATTAACATTCCAAGAGTCGTAAGAATTGATGGCCAAGCTGAACTTAAAGGTGTTGTTCCATTAAAAACACTAATTAAAGTTGATACTCCTGTCATCATAGAAGTCATACCCATCATCATCATGGAACCCATTTGAAATATAGCTGGCATTTCTTCTTGTTTTTGACTTTCAGGTGGTGGATCAATAACTAAAGTTTTTTCTTCTATTCTTTCGTCAAAGCGTGGTGGTTTTAAAAAATAATCTTCTTTTTTATACATTTCAATAACAGGATCTGGTTCTAAAGATATTTTACTATAATCTAATTTAGGTAATTGACGAACATTAAAAGACTGAGAATCAAAACGAACTAATTTATTAGGATTATTTATATAAAATATATCTTTTACAATTGATAATTTTAAACCTAAAATAAAAATAGTATCGCCATAGTTTAAATCACACTGAACATTTAAAACACCATTAATATACATAGGAATATCAGTATTTAGATTAGTAATACTATAGTTACCATTACTATAATTAAGTAAAAGTTGGTTTCTATTAAAACCAGGTTGTTCATATGAAATAATATTAGGGTAATTAGATAAATTATCTTGTGAACTATTGTTGCCAATATACCATGTTGTATTTTGACCATTATTTAAAGTTATATTTAATTGAAGAATATTTTGATCATATAATGGACATGTATAAATAACATAGCTATCACCAAGTAAAATGTTCTTTATAGTATAAAATTTTTCATATTCTAAAACTACTTCATCGATAATGGTTCCATTTCTTAATATTTTAACTTCACTATTACTTTTTAAAATCCAGTTATTATCAAAAGCTTCAATTCCAACAAGATTTTCTTTATTAGCATTAGTAACCCAATAATTTCCAAATACTTTATTAGGCAAGACTAAATTCACAATTTTAGTAATATCCATTAGCATTATTTTCATAGAAACACTCCCTATATTATAATTAAAATTATATCATAATCAGATAAAGATTTAAATTAAAAAAAATATTAAAAGGAAGGTAAATATATTTTATATTATTTTAAAATTTATTTAATTTTTTTATAAATACAATATAGTTTTAAATTTAAGTTTTATTTAAAACAAAAAAGAGAAAAGTTTTATTTGATTTGGCTTAATATTTTAAAATATTTATTTCGATCAAATCTCTAACTTTACTCTTTTAATTATTTATCGTATCTTGTTTTATTTTTTATATCTTCATTTAATAAATTAATAAATTCATCTAGACTTAAAGTAATTGTTTCTTCATTACCAGATCTTCTAAAAGATACTTTTTTATCATCAACTTCTTTTTGACCTAGTATTAACATATAAGGAATTTTTTTAATAACTGATTCTCTTAATTTATAGCCAAGTTTTTCATTTCTAGTATCAATTTCAACTCTAAATCCAGCTTGCAATAATTGGTTATAAATCTTTTTAGCATATTCTTCATGATATTGGATATTTACAGGGACAATTTCAACTTGTTTAGGAGCTAGCCAAACTGGAAGGTATCCTTTTGTTTCTTCTAGATAATAAGCCATGAATCTATCGATACTACCAAAAATAGCACGATGAATTACAACTGGAGTTTTTTTGTTTCCATCACTATCAATGTAACCAAGCTCAAAACGCATTGGTAAGCAAAAATCTAGTTGACAAGTAGATAAAGTATATTCTGGACCAACAGCAGGTTTTACTTGAACATCTAATTTTGGTCCGTAAAATGCAGCTTCTCCTATTTTTTCAACATATTCATATCCTAAGTCATCTAAAACATTTCTTAAAGTTGATTCAGCATTATTCCACATGTTATCATCTTGATAATATTTAACCTTATCTTCTGGATCTCTTAATGATAATTCGAATCTAAAGTTTTTGATATCTAATTCTTTATATACTTCTAATATTAGATTAACAACAGAAGAAAATTCTTGTTCAATTTGTTCTGGAGTTACAAAAAGATGAGCATCATTTTGGCAAAAAGTTCTTACCCTTTCTATCCCTTTTAATGAGCCACTAGTTTCAAAACGACAATCTCTAGCTATTTCGCCTATTCTTATTGGCAAATCACGATAAGAATGAACATTATTACTGTAAATCATCATATGATGTGGGCAATTCATTGGACGTAAAACAAATTCTTCGCCTTCAACCTCCATTTTAGGAAACATATTATCCTTATAATGATCCCAATGACCTGATGTTTTATATAGTTCTACATTTCCTAAAGGTGGAGTTAAAACATGTTGATAACCTAATTTTCTTTCTTTTCCTTTAATATAGTTTTCTAAAAGTTCCCACATTATATAACCATTTGGTAAATACATTGGTAATCCTTTTCCAACTAAATCACTAGTCATAAAAATCTCTAAATCTTTGCCTATTTTACGATGGTCTCTTAATTTCATTTCTTCTAACTCTTTTAAATGCATATTAAGTTCTTCTTCTGTTTTTAAACAAACACCATAAATTCTTTGAAGCATTTTATTTTTAGCGTCGCCTTTCCAATAAGCACCACTAAATTTTATTAGCTTAAAATATTTTATTTCTTTTGTATTTGAAACATGTGGCCCACGACAAAGATCAGTAAAATCTCCTTGTGTATAACAAGTAATGTTTTCAGTATTTTCATCCATACGTGAAATTAAATCTAGTTTATATTCATCGTCATGAAACATTTCTAAAGCTTCTTCTTTAGAAAGTTCTTTCCTTATAATATTTTTTGCTGATTTAGAACATTTTTTCATTTCTTTTTCAAGGTTTAATAAATCTTCTTCTTTAATTTTTTCTTCTCCTAAATCTATATCATAATAGAAGCCTTCTTCAACAACAGGTCCTACCCAAAATTTAGCTTCAGGATATAAGTGTTTGACAGCTTGAGCTAGTAAGTGAGCACAGCTGTGATTTAAAATATTCAATTCTTCATTTTCTTTAAAATTTACCATAAAAATCATCCTTTCTTTTTTTATTTATAATAAGTAAATAAAAAAGCATTATTTGCAAGGAGCAAATAATGCGGTACCATCCTTTATATTACTTAATTATAGATAACGGTTTTTAACCGGGTTTTATTAAACCTCTCAGAAGATAGTAACTATAAAGTATTTATATTCATTTCCACCAAATATGAACTCTCTATAATAAATCTCAATATAATCTTGTTCTTCATCAACGAACTACTTAAATGGTACTTCATATTTATTTAATTGTCAATTATTAATTAAATAAATGATAATAAATTATTTCTAATTATTCTATTTACTTAAACTCTTTTTATACTTATCTTTCTTTTTTCTACTATGAAGATATAACTTAAGATTAATATAAGGGCTATACTTAAACTTATTATTACTATA
>CANDCB010000075.1 GCA_947383065.1 uncultured Bacillota bacterium
GATAAGGTACCGTGACTGGAGTTCAGACGTGTGCTCTTCCGATCTTAAAAAAGAATATGTTTCTAATGACTGTCTAATGGGCGATAATATCAATACTCTTTTAATTACTGGTCCAAATATGAGCGGTAAATCAACATTTATGCGTCAGTTAGCTGTCATAATTATTCTAGCTCAAATCGGATCTTATGTCCCAGCAACAATTGCTAAAATTCCTATTTTTGATAAAATATTTACACGCATAGGAGCCTCTGACGACTTAGTAAGCGGTGAATCTACCTTTATGGTTGAAATGATGGAAGCCCGTAATGCCTTAACAAACGCAACAAGCAATTCCCTAATTTTATTTGACGAATTAGGACGCGGGACAGCAACTTATGACGGTATGAGTTTAGCTCAAGCGATATTAGAGTATGTTAACGAAAAAATAAAATGTAAAACATTATTTAGTACGCATTATCACGAATTAACAGCCTTAGAAAAATTAAGTGGAGTAAAAAATGTTCATGTTGAAGCCTATGAAAAAGATGGTAATGTAACCTTTTTACATAAAGTAAAGGATGGCGCTGTTGATAAAAGTTATGGAATTCATGTGGCCAAATTAGCTGGAATGCCAGAAAATTTATTAAAAAGAGCCGGGGAAATATTAAAATACTATGAAAGTAATGACAAAAAAACTCCTATAGTAACTGAACAACAAGTAGCTTTTGATTTTGATAACGAACCAGTAAATAACGAAGCATTAAATAGGTTAAAAGAAATAGACCCCCTAAGATGTACACCAATGGAAGCCATAAACCTTTTATATGAACTAAAAGAATTATCTAAAAAATAAAATCTAAATTTAATATATTTAGCTTAAGATACCAGTTACCCTAAGATTGTGTTATAATTAAGTAGAGGTGTTATATATGGGCAAAACAAGAAGTGAATTAAGAGAAAAAGCAATGATTATTTTATATCAACTTGATATTTTAAAAAGTAATAAAGTAGATTTTAATATTGAAAATTTAATTAATGATAATTTAGAAGTAGACAATGAATTTGTCAGAAATATCATTTATGGAGTAATAACACATTTAGAAACCCTTGATGAATTAGCTGACAAGTATATGAAAGATTGGACAATAAAGAGAATAGATAAAACAGGCGCTGCCATTTTAAGAATCGGTTTATATGAAATACTCTATGAAGAAGATACACCAAATATTGTAGCTATTAACGAAGCTGTTGAACTAGCTAAAAAATACAGTGATGATAACGTTAGAAAAATAATTAATGCTGTTTTAGATAAAGTAAATAACGAGAATTAGGAAGTCGATTCCTAATTTTTTCATGAAAAAAAGCCCCAAAAGGCTAAAAAACATATAATTATATATTAGATTGAACGATAACGATTTTGATCTTTGAAAGGATTTTTCGCATCAATTTTATCAGTAAACAAAATTCCATCTAAATGATCAAGTTCATGTTGAAAAGCAACAGCCAATTCCTCTCGAACACGTAATTCATATTCTTCTCCGTTCTCATTAAAAGCTGTTAACTTTAATCGAGCATGACGCGGAACTATACCTGTTGTAGGACGATTAATACTTAAACATCCTTCACCTTCTGCTATATAAATCATTTCTTCAGAAGTACTTTTAATTTTAGGATTTATAACAACGTATCTATCAAAGTTCCCTTCAGAAGATTCATAAACAATAACAAAAATTCTCTTAGCTATTCCTAATTGTATATAAGCTAATCCCATTCCTGCTCGTAAATTATATTTTTCACATATTTCAGGTATTTGTGACATTTCTAGATAATCCAACATATCATGAATCCTTTTGATATCCTCTTTTTCTAATGGGAATGTCACATCCTTACTTTTTAATCTTAATCTTTTATCTTTTTCTTCCAATATATTTATCTCAGGAAGTTTATTTGGATATTTCTTCATATAATCACCAACGCCATAATTTTACCAAAAAAACTAAAAAAAGACAAATTTTACTAGAACAAATAATATAAAAGACATATTATGATATTCTCACAATATGCCTTATAAAAATGATTACTAAATACTAGTTGTTATTATTCCAATTCCATCCAGCACCGATTATTATAACTAAAAGTATAAATAATACAATCCAGATAGCAGCTCCAATTCCACCACCATTAGTATAGCCAACATAGCCACCACAACTAGGAGCAGTATTATAGTTACCGTAGTAACCATTATTACCATAATAATACATACATTAACCTCCTTTATGTATCTATTATAGTTTATTTAAATATGTATAATTTTGACATTAAAATTATTAAATTTTTTTAAAGTTACTTTTTAATGTTAATTTTATATGCTATTATTAGGGTAGGAGTGACCACAATGAAAAAAATATTAGCTAATTTAAATTACCCTTTATTATTACTAATGATTATTTATTCAGGCTTTGGTCTTTTAATGATTTTTTCAGCTTCAAGTGTCGCTGCAGTATTACGCTATGATGTATCATCTAACCATTTTTTTATTAGACAATTAATATGGCTAATTATTGGTTATATTGGTGGAATAATAGTTTTAGTAATTCCCACAAAGATATATCGTTATTTTAGCAAGATGGCAATGTATGCGGTTATATTTTTATTAGCTTTTATTTTTGTAGGCGGTTTTGTCGCTGGTGGTTCATTAAGTTGGTATGAAATGGGTCTTTTCAATTTTCAACCAACAGAATTAGCTAAAGTTGTTTTAATTGTTTATTTAGCAGTTTATTATAATAAAATTGCTTGTAAAAAAAATATTTCTTTGTGGAATTTAATTTTTCCCATTATTCTCGCTGCCATAATTTTCATTTTAATTGCTTTACAGCCAGACTTTGGTGGGGCTTTTATCATTTTCATGATTACAGCTCTAATCTTTTTTTCGTTACCAATAGCCAAACGTCATAAAAAAAAGATATATCAAGTTGCCTTTTCTGGCGGAATTTTATTAGCTATAACTGTATTATTTTTCGGCAAAAATATTTTACATTCTTATCAAATCAGTCGAATTTTAAATTTTACAAATCCATGCCAAAGATATAGCGATGATACTGGTTATCAAGTATGTAACGGTTATATTGCCATCCATAACGGTGGATTAATGGGAGTAGGTCTTGGAAACAGCCAACAAAAATATCTGTATTTACCAGAAGCTCACACTGATTTTATCTTTCCAATTATTTGTGAAGAACTAGGATTAATTATAGGAATCTTAGTTGTAATAGGTTATTTTATAATGCTCTTTCTTGTTTTAAGTGTCGCCAAAGAAACTGATAATTTACGAAATAGTATATTAGCATATGGAATATTTGCTTATTTACTTGCCCATATTTTAATTAATTTATTAGGAGTACTAGGTCTTATTCCTTTAACAGGTGTTCCTTTACCATTTTTAAGTTATGGTGGATCATATAATTTGTGTGTAATTATTTCTCTTTTTATTATTCAACGTATCCACTATGAAAATAAAGAAGCCAAATTTAGAAAAAAAATTGAAAGATTATAAAATCATAATTCAAACTAAAGTAAATTCATAAAAAGAAGATACTTTAGTTTTTTTATAAAAAATTAAAAATAAAAAAGGAAATGAGAATGTTATAGATAATAATTATAAGTAGAGGAGGTGTATATGAATTTTTTTGAAAACCCAAAAATAGATAGATTTTTTGATTTATTTTTTGCTTTTTTCTTAATTTTAATATTATTAATGGAAGGAGTCCTTTTTTATAACTTAAAAGATAAAAAAATTTTAGAAAGCGAACAAAATAATCAAGAAATCAATTTTAAAAGTGAAAATGCTCATCAGGAAAACGAAATAGAAGAAAAAGAAGTTAATCCCCAAAATAAAGAAGTTATGGTAGACATAAAAGGTGCAGTCAAAAAACCAGGAGTCTATAAAGTCTTAGAAAACAGCATTGTCAATGATGTAATAAAACTAGCAGGTGGTTTAAAAAGTACTGCTTCAACTAAAAATATTAATTTAAGCAAAAAAGTAACAGATGAAATGGTAATTACAATTTTTACACTATCTCAAATAGATAAATTAGATAATCCTAATTTAGAAATATGTAACTGTCCAACTATAGATATAAATAATTGTAAAAATTGTCCAATTATCGAAACCAGTAAAGATAAAGTCGATAATAATGAAACCAACAATAATCCAAGCAATAAAAAAATATCACTAAATAAAGCAAGTAAAGAAGAATTAATGGCCCTAACTGGTATTGGTGAATCAAAAGCTTTAGCTATAATAGAATATCGAGAAAAGAATAATGGTTTTAAATCTCTAGAAGAATTAATGAACGTATCAGGAATCGGAGAAAAAGCTTACGAAAAAATTAAAGACAATATTACACTCTAAATTATTATATTTATTTTTAATATTTATAACTTGCTGTGTTTTGTTTTTAAATTTAATTAATAATAATAAAGAAAGCAGATATAACGAGAACACCAAAAATTTTAAAATGATAGTTAAAAACTATAAAAAAAATCAAGAAAAGATTTCTCTAACACTAAGTGGAACAGAAAATCTTGTAGCAACATATGATATAAAACAATCAAATTATAATTTATTAGAAAATATTAAATATGGAACACAACTAGAACTAGAAGGGAGTCTAAAAAAGCCAATAAATAATACAATTCCCAATGCCTTTAATTATAAAAAATATTTAGAACAAAAAAATATATTTTATATTTTAGAAATATCAAATATTAAAATAATTAAACAAACTAAAAACCCGCTTTTAATATTGAAAAACTTTATGAGTTCACGAATTAATTCATTTGACAATAAAGGATATATAAAAGCATTTATTTTAGGCGATAAAAGTCTAATTGATAGTGATGTATATAAAAAATATCAAAAGATAGGAGTAACCCATTTATTTGCTCTTTCAGGAATGCATGTCGGATTATTAAGTAGTATTATTTTAAAACTATTGAAAAAAACAAATAAATGGACCAAATATTTTATTGTTAATATATTTTTATGGGCATATGGCTTTATAGTAGGTTTTCCTTCTTCAATAAAAAGATGTCTTTTATTTTTTTTAATAAATACTTTAAATAAAATATTTAATTTAGAATTAAAAGCTCTAAATATCTTATTTATAACTATTTTACTTTTAGTTCTTATTGATTATTCCATTATCTATGATGTAGGATTTAGATTTTCTGTATGTACCGTGTCTGGAATCTTAATTGCTAATGAATATATAAACAAAGGTAATATTTTAATAAAAACTTTTAAGTTAAGTCTTGTAGCTTTTTTATTTAGTATCCCGATTTCCTTAACAAGTTTTTATGAAATTAATATTTTTAGCCCATTATATAATTTATTTTTTGTACCATTTGTT
>CANDCB010000076.1 GCA_947383065.1 uncultured Bacillota bacterium
ATTATTAGAAATGTGTGCTTTATATTATGATATGCCAGAGGAAAAAATTGATAAAAGAATAAAAGAAGTTGCTAAAAGATTTAATTTAGAAGATTTCTTACATCAAAGGATAGAAAATCTTTCAACTGGGCAATTGCAAAGAGTTAATATAGCTAGATGTGTTGTTCATAATCCAAAATATTATATTTTTGATGAAGCGACAAGCGGTTTAGATATTATTTCTTCTAAGACAATTTTAGATTTTATAAAAGAAGAACGTGAAAAAAATAAATGTATTTTATATTCTACTCACTATATGGAAGAAGCGGAAAATATCTGTGATAGGGTAATATTAGTTCATCATGGAGAGATTATTAAAGAAGGTAGCCCAAAAAGTATTGTTAAAGAGACTAAAACAACTAATTTAAGAGATGCTTTCTTTGCTTTGATAGGAGGCGATATAAATGAGTAAAAATGTTTTGATTACGATAAAAAAAGAATTAAGAAGTATCTTTAGAGATAAAAAGACAATTCTTAGAATGCTTTTATTTCCTCTTATTATACCAGCTATGATTATGCTTTATGGAACTATGTATGATAGTATTGATGATAATGAAAATAATAGTTATAAAATAGGGGTTAATTATGAAGTTAAAGAGGAAGAAAAAAAGATTTTTGAAAATTTAAATATTGAATATGAAAATTATGATAATTTAGATAATCTTAATGAAGAATATAAAAGTGGAAATATTAGTGGGTATATAACTTATGATGAGAGTGTAAATAATTATAAAATATATACTAATTCAAGTAGTACTAGTGGAATGGTTTTAAATAGTTTATTAGAACAATATTTAGAATCTTATAGTGATTATCTTACAAATGTTTATCTTTTGGAACATGATATTAATCTTGATGAGGCATTTAATCATTTTCAGGTATCTTATGAAGATTTAAGTAATCAGAATTATATGCTTTCAATTTTACTAACAGTGTCTTTTACTTATATTATAATGGCTATTTGTATGGCGACTTCAAGTATGGCAACTGGAGTGACGGCAACTGAAAGAGAAAATGGTACTTTAGAGACTATATTGACTTTCCCTATTCGTAAAAAAGATTTGATAACAGGAAAATATTTGGCCTCGGTTGTTGTTGGCTTTGTAGCTTCAGTTATCGGTTTAATTTTAACTATTGTAAGTTTATTGGTTGGTAAGAATTTTTATGCAATGTTTGAATCTTTTGAGCTTATATTGTCGTTAAAAACAATTTTAGGTAGTGTCATTGTTATAATATGTGCTTCATTTTTTATAGCAGGAGTGGCTTTAGCACTTACATGTTTTTCTAAAACTTATAAAGAAGCACAAAGTGCAGTATCAGTTTTAAATATGTTATGTATTGTACCAATGTTTGTTTCTTTAATTGAAATAGAATTAAGTGATATATACTATTTAATTCCAATATGTAATTTTGAACAGATTTTAATGGATTTATTTACAAATAATGTTACTTTAATAAGCTTTTTCTTAACAGTTATTTCGACATTGGTTTATATATCAATTGTTTTATTCTATATTATTAAATCTTATAAGAGTGAAAAAATTCTGTTTGCTAAATAAAAGACTTATATAAATCTTTATGGATTATATAAGTCTTTTTTTATGGTAATTAATTATTTAGTTCATAGTATATATTTTTATCAAAGGTATGTTCATTGTTATTGGTATCAGTAATTTCTAATGTATTAGTATCAATTAAAAAATAATTGTGTTCTAGAATATCATTACCAGTTGGGCTAACTGGGTCATCCCATGTTAAATCTAAATGAAGCCATTTACCATCTAAATAAACGGCGTTCCATACATGAGTTAAACTGGCAACTTTAAAATTTGGGACATTAAGTTTAGATAAGATGACTGCCATTATATCAGTATAGCCACTACAAATAGCATAGTGATCATATAAAACACCATTAATTCTTTCTGAGTCGTAGTTACTTTCTAAATTATTAGCTTTTTTAGTATCATATTTTGTTTCATTAATAATATGGTCATGTAAAGCTCTTATTTTTTCAGTAATAGTCATTTGTTCATTTGTTATATTATTAATCATGATGTCGATATCTTTATCAATTTTGTTTATTTCTTCATCTGAATATTTATGATATATTTTTAT
Organism: uncultured Bacillota bacterium; assembly: GCA_947383065.1. Next base: position 2,155 of record CANDCB010000076.1, read on the forward strand.
TAAAATTTCTCCAGCTTCATCATAAAGTATTTTAATACTAGAATAACTGTTATAAGGATGAACATAGTTATTAATATCACTTAGAAGGGATTGATCATTACTTAGTTTTATTACATCTTTTAAACATTCACTGTATTCAATAGGACAGTAGAATGTGAATTCTGTCCAACCTTGATTTAAGACACTATAGAAAATGTTTTTTAAGTCGTTAGGATTTTGAGGGACGTAACTTTTTAGTTGTTTGACAAAGTAGAAATCATCATTTTTTTTATATTGATTAGCTTCTTTTATTGTAATTACTTTTTCAGGATTAGCGATACTAGAAATTTTATCCCAAACAGTATCAAAGTTTAAAAATAATATAACTAATACTAAAAGACTTAAAATAGCAAAAAGGGCATTTTTGATTTTTATCATATTATCACCTTAAATAAAATTATATCATAAGAGTGTTTATATTATATAAAAAAATGAAGTTGTTTACTTCATTTCTTTAACTTTTTTATTTAATCTTGATTTTTCTCTATCAGCAGTGTTCTTTTTTACTACACCTTTGCTAACAGCCTTATCAATGTTCTTTTGTACTTTTTTAATAGCTTCAGTAGCAGCGGCTACATCTTTAGCAGCTATAGCTTTTTCGCATTCCTTAATTGTATTTTTTACTCTTGCTTTGTAATCATGATTAGCTTCTGTTTTTTTAGCTATAACTTTGATTGCTTTTTTAGAACTCTTAATATTAGCCATCTTCGTCGCTCCTTCCCTTGAATACAAATAGAATTATACTAAATAATATAACAAAACGCAAGTAAAAGTAAAAAAAACGACTTAATTTTAGCTGAAACTATTTTATAGTTTAAAAAAGGTGATTAAAATGACAAAAAGGTTTAAATCTAAACCTAAAAGTAAAATGAAATTATTAAAAATAGGGTTTGTTTTTTTAATTATTTATATTTCTTTTAGTGTAGTTTATAATTTAATTTATAATTTGTATTTGTCTAAATTAAGTAATGAAGAAATAATCGGACATCTTATAAAAAATGCGGAAAATAATAAAGTGAAAAATAATTTTTTTAAAAAATATCAAGATCCACAAGTGATTTTAGGAGAAGTTTTTACTTTTAAAGAAGGAAATAATGATATTCCTGCCAATAAAATTGTTGATGTAACACCAAAAGTTTATATATATAGTACTCATGAAACAGAAAGTTATGAGGATAAATATCTTGAGGTTTATAATATAAAACCTAATGTAAAAATGATGGGGTATATTTTAAAGGAATATTTAGAAGATTTAGGAATTAGTACTTTAGTTTCAGATGGTGGAGTAACAGATATTTTAAAAGCGCATAATTGGTCTTATAAATATAGTTATGAAGCTTCAAAGGAATTAATTATGCCAGTTTTAAATTCTAATCCTAATTTAAAATTAGTTATAGATTTACATCGTGATTCAGCACCTTTAAGTAAAACCCTTCTTACTAAAGATGATATAAACTATGCTAAAGTTTTATTTGTTGTTGGTGGGGAACATGAAAATTATGAGGTAAATTATAAGTTGGCTGAAACTTTAAAGAATTATTTAGAAAATGAAGTTTCAGGAATTACGAGAGGAATATCATTAAAAAAGGGACCAGGTGTTAATGGAATTTATAATCAAGATTTAAATAAAAATAGTGTTCTAATAGAATTAGGTGGGCAATATAATGAGATAGAAGAAATAAATAATACGCTTAAGATTCTTTCTAAAGTTATTTTGAAATATTTAGAGGAGTGATTTTATGAAAAATAGTCTTAAGGCTTGGATTATATTTAGAAGAATTATAATTTTTTTATTTGTTGTGTTTTTAATTAACTATTATCAAGTTAAAAGTGGTAATTATATTAGTGAAGAAAATAAAAGAACTATTTTGACAGAGGAAAAAATTAGAGAATTTGAGAATGATGTTAAAAATGGTGATTTTGTTGATATTAAAGATTATACAGAAAATGATTATGTAGATACAACAACAGCGGTAACAGATATAGGTTATGAAATAGGTGAGGTTGTAAATGACTTTATTAATAATAAAGTAGTAGGATTTTTTGAGTATGTAGGTCAATTTTTTAAATAATAATGGTTTGCTTCATTTATTTATATGTGATATAATCTACCTCTTAAGGAGGTTTTTTTATGACAGAGAGAAAATATTTATTAGCTATTAAAAGAGATAATAATGATTATCTTCCTTTAGAGTGGAATTTAACTAATTTTTTTGATGGCGAAAACCTTACTACGCTTGAAGGTATTGATTCTTTTACCAAACATATAACACAAGTTGATTTAATAAATGATATTATAAATAAAAATATGATTAGTCCTTCAGAAAAATTTAGAAATTTTGTTATTATTTATTATGAAAATGGAAAGATTAGAGAAGATAAGGAAGGACCAATTTTTAAAGATGATTTTGTAATTGATGAAAATGATTTTATTTTATTTATTATTGAAAATATAAAAAATAAAAGATTTTTAAGTTTTATTTTTAACATGTGTAATGTTAAGAGCTCTAATCCTCGTTTAGAGGAGTTTAAATTTATTCTTAAGAATATTGATTTATTTAGATTAAAAGGAGCTAATGGGATTTTTGCTTCTATTTCTTTATTTAAAGAATTAGATTATGAGACTAAAAGGAAGATACTTATTCGTGTTTCTTCTAGAGTTGTTAAAACGTTAAATGATTCTAAAAAAATAACTTTGAAGAAAGAAACAGATGATTTAGCAGCATAATATTTTATTTATAAGGACTTAATAAATAGGAAATATTATTGAAAATTCTTGGGAAGACTTGCTTATTTTCTTATATTAAGATAATATTTAACTAAATAAGAGGTGGTTTTATGAGTTTACCTTCAAAAGAGCTTGAAAAAATAAAAAGATTTTTACGTGATAATACTGATTATAATGTAGATTTATTTTTGAGTGGTAAAAGCGATCATCAAATTACGGCTATATATCAGCAAATAAAAAGGGCTATGGAAACTTATCCTATAGAAATATTATCTATTATTAAAAAAAATCCTCGTTTAGCTAGTGAAATTGAAGGAGAAGATTTATATATACTTTCCTATAATGAGTTGGCAAGGATAAGAAAATGGTTAAGAGAACAAATTAATACTAATTCAAAAATGAAAGTTGTAAGTGCACAACAAGTAGATGGAACAATTCAGCGAGCAAAATAAGTGATAAGATCGGAA